>JBGSQR010000498.1:0-1878 GCA_041737975.1 Geobacterales bacterium
TCTTTTACCAGAAAAACCGATTTGACCATGTCACGGTCTTTAATTTCGGCTACAAACTGTTTTGCCACGTGAGACTCCTTTGTTTTCACAAGCTGTTTGCAATAATATCAGCCACTTTAACTCCGTCAATCGCCGAGCTCATGATGCCACCGGCATAGCCGGCCCCTTCACCGGTCGGATAAAGACCCGGCAGACCGGTTGATTCAAATTGCTGATTGCGCAACACCCTGACCGGAGCAGATGTACGAGATTCTATGCCGATCAGACTAGCTTCAGCACTGACAAAGCCACGCAAACGCCTGCCAAAGTCCGTTATTCCTTCCCGCAAAGTTTTAATAACATAATTCGGCAGTACCTTTTGCAAGTCCGCTTCCACTATTCCGGGTCGATACGTGGCCGATAAAGTCCCTTTACCTGGAAGGCGCATGAAATCCATCAGGTTCTGGGCAGGCGCACGATAACCACCGCCACCGGCCAGAAATGCCTGCTGTTCCCAATGACGCTGAAACTGAACACCAGCCAGCGGCCCGCCAGCACCAAAATCATCCGGTCTGACATTAACTACCAGAGCGCTGTTGGCAAAGGGGGAATTGCGCTGTTGACCACTCATACCGTTGGTAACAACTCCACCCGCCTCGGAGGCGCCGGCAATAACAATCCCGCCAGGACACATACAGAAAGAGTAGGCGCTACGACCGGTGGCAGTGTTATTCCAGGCCACAGCATAATCTGCGGCAGGAAGATTACTGTGGCGCGGGCCTCCGTACTGGATACGGTCCATCAATTCCTGCGGGTGTTCTACGCGTAAACCGACAGCAAAGGCCTTCCGCTCCAGCGGAACTTTTCGCCGTTCCAGCATTTCATAGGTGTCTCTGGCGCTATGCCCTGTTGCCAGTATCAACCTGTCGCAAGGCAGCTCATCAGTTCCATTGACCAAAATAGAAGAGACAACGCCGTTGTGGGAATTTATATCTGTCATGCAGCATCCAAAGCGGATATCAAACCCTTTGGCCAACAAATACGTTCGGATAGAGGCGACCACATTGCGGAGAAGATCGGTTCCAATATGTGGCTTGGCCAGATAACAGATTTCAGCCGGAGCCCCAAAGTCAGCCAGGCGTTGCAAAACCCATGGGGTCAACGGATCCTTGGATCGACTGGTAAGCTTGCCGTCAGAAAATGTTCCGGCACCGCCTTCACCAAACTGCACATTGCTCTCAGGATCCAACACCCCATCCCGCCAGAATCTACTCACATCGCGTGCCCGCTGTTCCACCGCCTGGCCACGCTCAATCAATGTAGCCGTCAGGCCGTATTCAGCCAGCCTGAGTGCCGTAAACAGACCGGCAGGGCCGCTGCCTACAATAATAATATGCTTGCCAGAGATGATTCTACTGAATGTGGCCAGCTCGACAGGAGATTTCCATTCCAGGCCTGTGATCTGCTCCATGCGCTTTTTCAGCAGTTCAGGATCTGCAACAGAAAAGGAAACCGTATACACAATTTTGACGTGGCTTTTTTTACGCGCGTCAACACCCTTGCGGATGATATGAAAATCATTCAAAGAGTCCGGATGGAGATCAAGCAGGGCGGCAACACGGGATGGCAGGACTTCTTCACACTCTTCAGGAGAGATTGTTAAGTTACGGTAGATAAAAGACATTCTTCACAATTGCTGGAATTTTTTACGTTCCATAAGCTGCTCTATAATGATGACAGTATCAACAGGACTTGTGGCTTTGGGAATATGTATACTGGCACCCATTTCCGGATCGGCATGTTCATGGGCAGGCTCGTGAAACATGGACGTCAGAAGGGCAATTACCGGCTGCTCATCACCGGCTAGTTTTCTGATTTCCATGCAGGTACTGACGCCGC
>JBGSQR010000350.1:0-2429 GCA_041737975.1 Geobacterales bacterium
AATTTTATGGGCACCAAAAAGGGCATTGTCAAAGTAGCACATCAGCTGTTTAACCAACTCCCTGTCAAAAACCGTTAAATTCAGTTCAAAGTTAAGGCGAAGGCTGCGCGGATCAAGATTTGCAGAGCCTATCAGGGCCCAGATGTCATCCATGACAAGAAGCTTGGTGTGAACAAAAGGCGGGCGCTGATAAAAGATATTGACTCCATTGGCGATCAATTCGCCCAACATGGCGCGAGTTGCCC
Organism: Geobacterales bacterium; assembly: GCA_041737975.1. Classification (GTDB taxonomy): domain Bacteria; phylum Desulfobacterota; class Desulfuromonadia; order Geobacterales; family Pseudopelobacteraceae; genus JBGSQR01. Next base: position 246 of record JBGSQR010000350.1, read on the forward strand.
AATGCACAAATGGCAGGTTGTTTTTTTCGGGCAGAACAATATTCACATCTACACCACGCAACGCAGTAGTGATCAAGGCCGCTACCATTGACCGGTCTGGAATGAAATAGGGAGTCATTATATAAACTGATTTTTCCGCGCAGGACAGTGCGCCCATTATGATCAGCTCCAGCTTCCTGTGTTCACGGTCCGGACCATCAGCAACACAACGGGAAATGGCCTCACCCTGCTTGGCAATCTCCGGAAAAAAACTGGAATCTTCCAGTTTTTCTCCGGTAACAAAGTACCAATCCTCAATAAAAACACGTTGCAGATCACTTATAACCGGACCGAAAACATGGAAGTGCATATCCTTGAACTGGTAATTGTGGGCTGGGAAGAAGGGTAAATGGTTGCTGCGAATATTCATTCCACCGGTAAACGCATTTGAACCGTCAACAATCAGAAGTTTGCGATGATTTCGAAGGTTAATATAAAAACCATGCCTAAAAGGGAGAAAACTCCTGACCTGTACCTTGGAACCTGCCAGAGCCTTACGTAGCTTAACGGAGCTATATTTTTCCCCCATGGCATCAACAATTATTCTGACCTCAACTCCTCGCTCTGCCGCAGCTTTTAGTTGTGTTACAAACTGGGCACCGATGCCATCAGCATCAAAGATATAACTACAGAAGTTAATATTTTTCTTGGCGGCCTGTATTGCTGCCAGCATTTCAGAATAGGCCTGATCTCCGTCAAGCAAAGGTTTAATCTGATTACCGAAACGCAGATGAGTCCTTACTATACGATCGCCCAGCACCCTCAACTCTCTCAAATGACCTATTGAGACAGGTAGTTCTGCTGATTCAACTTCTCGCTCTTCGTACGGATGAAGATCTGCTCCGCTAATTATACGACGATCCTTGTTCCAGCGCCTTGCCCTTCTGGATATCCGGTTAACACCCAAGCACCAGTACAGAAACGGCCCAAAAAACGGAATAGACAGATTAACAGCCAACCATCCCAAAGCTGAACGTGAGTCACGTTTATATAAAAGTGCATGTCCTGCGGCAAACAGAGACATGGCAGCCAAACCAGCTAGAAGCAGTATTTGAATTATATGATCCATAGTTATTTTACACTCATCTGAACACTCCCACACAGGCGCTGATTCAGGCCCACCGTAACCGAAAAAACAACGTCAAGTCAATTGGTTTCAAAGATAATCACAAGACAGAATCATATAAATTTTATCAGGGCTGTCAGTTACAAAATAAATTTAAAACTAAATCAGACTTTTTCTGCAAACTGGTGATTATTTTTTAGGCAAACTACAGTTAAACAAACTAATTAAAGTGCAACCAAATAGAACATTCAATAGCATTTGACTGTAATTATTGCTTTTTTTATTTTGGCACGCTCTATGCTAAAGAAAAGACAAAATATGATGGCTGGGTTCAACCAGACCATCCAAATTCGACTCTGCAGAACAAGGGAAGATGAAATCAAGGACGCTTTCATACTGATCACTGTTCACAATCAATGAAGAAAAAGGGGAAGAACATGAGATTTATGAAGATCGTAGCAGCAGCAAGTATGTTAGTGGCAATGGCATGTGGTTCAGCAATGGCAACTTTTTCCGGTCAGATCTGGATCCCTTCCACTGACGTAAAAGGTTTCAAGGAAGTCAACGTAAGCATAGACAACTATGCTCGTTTTTCTTCCAATGCAGATGCTGGTGTCAATACATATGATGTCGGTGTAACCGTTGGCGTCCTGCCACTGGAAAAATTCAAAATTGAAGTCGGCGTAGATTACATTACAGACAATACCGCAGGTAGCGAAATGGCAAAACATCCAGCTAACTTCAATTTCAAGGCCGGAGTTCCTGAAGATGCCTTTTTCAAAGGAATGCCAGCTGTTGCAGCCGGTATGTTCGGAATGAACACCGCAAGTGCTCCACTTTCTGCAAATGTTGCCTACGGCCTGATTGCAAAGACATTTCCTGTTATCGGACGTATCTCTGTTGGTGGATATAATGGTGCGGAAAGAACTCTCGGCGTCAAAACAAATAATGGAATTCTCGCATCGTGGGATCGTACCATGAGTGAAATTTCTGATAAACTATGGCTAGCAGTCGACTACATGGGCGGCAATAATGCTCTCAGCGCAGTCAGCGTAGGCGGTTCATGGGCCTTTACCCCT
>JBGSQR010000385.1:0-4705 GCA_041737975.1 Geobacterales bacterium
TGATGAGCGACAATTAGAACTCCCGACTGACGACAATTATAATTCCCGAAAGTATCGGGCATTGTAAGCTATCCACCATCTCTTTGGAACAAGGATGGCCGGATGGTAACTGATCAGCAGGTAAGGAGGTTATTGAAGCTCATGCAAACTGAAATGACACAGGCTGTTGCCGCAGCCAAATCCGGTATGGATGAAAAAACGGCTCGAAAGTATTTAAAAGCTGGGTGGCTCCCAAGTGAACTCAAAAAAGAGAGGACTTGGCAAACCCGTTCTGATCCTTTCGATGGTTTTTGGGATGAACTCCGTAACAACCTCGCTGCGAACCCCGGTTTTGAAGCAAAAACTCTATTCGACGATTTACAGAGACGCTTTCCTGGTAAGTTCTCTGACGGACAACTGCGCACCCTTCAGCGCCGGGTTAAATGCTGGCGTGCATTGGAAGGGCCTTCACAAGAAATCTTTTTCCCCCAACTGCACCACCCCGGCGAACTGGCACAATCGGATTACACCCATATGGGAGCACTTGGAATTACCATCTCCAAGGAGCCATTTGATCATCTGGTGTATCACTTTGTTCTGACCTACTCCAACTGGGAGACCGGCAGCATCTGCTTCTCAGAGAGCTTTGAAAGCTTGAGTGACGGGCTACAGGCGGCCTTGTGGGAGCTGGGCGGTGTTCCTCAATCACATCAGACCGACCGGCTGACAGCGGCAGTGCAAAAAGCTCTTCATCCAGATGAATTTACCCAGCGCTATCAGGCGCTGCTCAGCCACTATGGTCTTGTCGGCCGCAAAACACAGGCAGCAAGCCCCAATGAAAACGGCGACGTAGAGCAACGCAATCATCGGTTCAAGAGGGCGGTGCAACAGGCACTGTTGCTCCGAGGAAACTCTGATTTTACCACTCGAGATGAGTACAAACTGTTTCTGAAGAAACTGTTTATCCAGCTAAACAGCGGTCGTCGTGATCGCTTTCTGGAAGAGCAAAAAGTCTTGCGCCAGCTTCCGCATCAGCACCTTGAAAGCTGCAAACGTCTTTCCGTCAGCGTCGGCCAGGGCAGCACCATCCGTGTCAACCACAACGTCTACTCGGTTGAAAGCAGACTAATCGGCGAAACCATACAGGTCCACCTCTTTGCCGAGCATCTCGATCTTTTTTATGCTCAAAAATGTGTAGATACGTTGCCGCGCCTGCGTGGCGAAAAACGGTATCTGATTAATTACCGGCATATGATAGACCAGCTTGAACGCAAACCGGGAGCATTCGAAAACTACCGTTACCGGGAAGAGATGTTTCCCGGCAGCTATTTCCGGCTTGCATATGACGAACTCAAAGAGCGGCATACTCCGCAAAAGGCAGCCAAGGAATACCTGGAAATATTGCGTATGGCAGCCATGGATAGTGAAACAGCCGTGACGGCGGCTCTTTACTCGCTCTGTGGCCGGCAACCGATTACAGCCGATGCCGTGAAAGAAATACTCCAAGCACACCAGTCCCCGGCTTCTGCTACAGAGGTCAGCATTGCCAAGGTGGACTTGGCCATGTATGACCTTCTCCTCTTGGACGTGGAGGTGTCATATGCATCGTGAGGAAGATAAATCCGGCCGTCTGAATCAACTCCTCAAAGATTTACATCTGCCCACAGTACGTCGCTGTTATCAGGATGAGGCCATCAGTGCCCGACGGGATAACTGGGATTACGAAACCTATCTTTATGAGTTAGCTACACACGAATGCGAGGTTCGGCAAAACACCCGGATTGCCCGACTTCAGCGAGAATCGAAGCTTCCCTTGGAAAAGAGCCTGAAAGCCTTTGATCGCAAGCGTCTGCCCAAGAAGGTTGATGCACAGCTGAATCTTCTCTTGAAAGGAGACTTTCTTGATCATAAAGAAAACGTGCTGGCATTCGGCCATCCCGGCAGCGGCAAGACTCACCTGTTGTGTGCTATTGCCCAGGAGCTGACTCAACAGGGCCGGCAGGTTCGTTTTATCCCATGCAACCTATTGGTTCAGGAACTGCTTATCGCCAAGCGAGACCTGAAACTGGCACGCGTTCTCAAACAGTACGCAAAATATGAGGCACTGATCATTGACGACATTGGCTATGTGCAGCAAAGCCGGGAGGAGATGGAAGTTCTGTTTACCCTTCTTGCCGACCGCTACGAGCGTAGCAGCATAATGCTTACCAGTAATTTACCGTTTTCAAAGTGGGAACAGATTTTTAAAGATCCTATGACCACGGCGGCTGCGATTGATCGGTTGGTCCACCACAGCGTTATTCTGGAGCTGAACATACCAAGCTACCGATTGGAAGAATCCCAAAAAGCAAAGGAAACCATTGCTGTTCAAACGGCTCAAGCAGAGCTGCAAAAACAACAAACGGCAAATTAAGGAGATAATGACTTATGGAACTCACAACATATAATCCCCAAAAAGGTCGGCTGGAAACGCTTGAAGTGGAATTCACCGCAGAAAATACCACCTGGTTCGAATACAGCCGTAGTACCTCTGTCTCAACTATCACGGACTTCGAGGGCGGTATTCTGATCAAAAAGAATGATTATTCTTACCCAATCTGGCTATACAACATAACGAGGGCTGATATCGACTTCAGCGAGAAAAAGGCGAAAGAGCTTATGCGGTCGCATACATAAAATGTTTACGAGGCTGAGGAAACGCCAGTCGCCCTACGGGCTCCTTCTGTTTCCTCTGCCTCTCTACAACACTCCTGGTAACATTCTCAAGTGAGGTAATAAAATCGGGAATTATAATTGTCGTTGACCGGTAAAAGTAGTTGACGTTCATCAACTGCGGGTCATGTTTTCTGAGCGTTAACGGAGACCATCACGAACCTGTACCACTCGTTGCCGGGGATTTTGTCTTCCTGCCCGCACCGCAAAGTTATTCGTTGCGTGACAGCCTGGGGACGCCATTACGCTCAGTGCTCGAAATTTCAACGCCAGAAGCATTTTGGCAATCGCGGCTGATTCGCTATGATGGCGGCGGAGCATCCACATCCTTAATTGCCGGCTGTTTTAACTTCGCGACTCCAGTCGGCAACTGGCTTAGCAATGACCTGCCTCCGATTATTCATGTGCGGGGCTCGGATCTTCACCACACCTCTGGTTTTCAATCGGCACTTCAACTCATAGTTGCTGAAACTGTTCAAGATAGCCCCGGATCAACCGTAATCGTAGACCGACTTGCCGAGGTGCTTTTTATCCAGGCCATGCGTCTTCGGATTAATACGCCATCCACCGAAGAAAGACCCAGCTGGCTCCAGGCGCTCGCCGATCCACGGCTCAGTGCGGCATTGCGATTAATGCATGCTGAGCCGAGCAGATCGTGGACTGTAACAGAACTGGCCCACAGGGTATGCATGTCACGGTCGGCGTTCGCAGCCAGATTCCGGAAGCTGGTGGGAGTAACACCACTGGAACATCTCACGCGGTGGCGAATGGTCTACGCTACAGAACTGATGCGTGATAAGCCATCTTTGAAAATTGCTGTTATTGCATCAATGGTGGGATATGAGAGCGAAAGCGCTTTTGGGAAGATTTTTCGACGGGTATTGGGGGTTTCTCCGGCTGTTTACAGAAAGAGCCTGATGTTTTGATGCAGGGCATGTTCGCAGGTTGAAAAAACCGGTTTATTACATTTCAAGGGCTGATAATCATATAAAAAGCCCCTCTATTTTTTCTTATTGGCAGTTCATGTTAGCCATAAGTCAATTTCTGACCGTATTTCGCGCAACTGTCCGTGAATTTGGCTCGAAGAAAAGTGGTATATTTGTTTAATTTTATTTCCGTTTTCAAGAGAGAGAACCTGCTTTTCTGACAGACCTTTTAAACACCCAAAGACGGAATATAATTTATTGATCTTTTCTATATCTTTGACAACTCCGTTTGAGACAAAAAACAGTTTATGCCCTCCTCCGAGGATAATGCTTTCAATGTACTTCAGATGAGCTAAGGAAATCAGACTAAAAAACTCATCTCGGTTTTCTGTCTTGTTTCCAATAGTTGGCACATCTAGAAGTTCCAAAAATGAAATATTGTGTGCATGCTCTGGTCCTAGTCTCAATTTACTGAAGTTTCTGTGGAAAGGTACACCAGCCATATTTTTGTTGAAGGGGTAGCATGACAGCATGAATGGGTGGTGATGTCTATGCTTCTTCCAGAAAACGACACCATCTTCTTGGTACTCAAGAATGTACTTGAAAAAAGAGTTACTCGAAATTTCTGATGAATAGTTCGCATCAGAACTCAGAAAAATAATTGATGCCTTTTCGGGTGATTGTCCTTGAAAAGGGCGTTTATAGAAGAGGCTCACTAATTCATTAGATGTGTGCTTCTGAAATTTCATATCTTCCGTATTCTTTCTCATAGTTTGCCAACGGTTTGAGGGTCTGCTGTGGAGCACAGCGGAAACAGCAGCACCCGAGTGTTATGCATCTATTCCATTATGGAAGCGTGCTATATGATTTTGGCCCCCATACAAAACTTCCTCTAATATTAATGTACCCGCTCAACACCGTATCTTCATCTTTTCCTGATTTTTCAACTTTGGCTAAACCGCCTGAAAAAGAACGGGCATCTGTAAACTGCGGTGCTATAACCACCTCTCCTTTTTTGTTTATGTAGCCATATTTCCCGTCAATTCCTATGCTCGCCACACCTTCTGAAAAATCTCCGCAACTTTCAA
>JBGSQR010000392.1:0-4840 GCA_041737975.1 Geobacterales bacterium
CAGATTGCCGCTGTCCACGGTGGATACATAGCGCGGTTCCAGCGGAACCAGGGTCTGGATATCGTACCAGTTAAGCAGGTGCCCTTTATAAAGTTCCAGCCGGTCAATGGTTTTCATGGTACTGGTCAGTTTGTCCACGACCTGGTTGATTGTAATGTAGCCGGAATCATAGGCCCCCAGTACACTAGTCATCCAGAGCCCGATATTGGTTGGACTGGTTCTCATGGCAGCGCGGTTCTGGTGGGCTACCTGGAAATTGTCAGGCGGCAGCCAGCATGTTTCGGCGTTTACAAAGGTGGAAAAATAGCGCCAGGTGCGCCTGGCAATCTGGCGAAGAAAGCGCCTGTCCGATTCCGGGAGAGTTTTTGTCCTGACTGCAGCGGGTCGCAGGTTAAGGATCCAGCCCAGCACAGGCGAAAGAAGCCACAACACAAGCAGTGGAGCTGCCAGTATCAGGCTGGTGGGTTGGAGATTCCAGATTAACCAGGCAACAACAATGCTGAAGGTGCTGCCCAGCGTCAGACTGGCAACAAAGATTGACTGACGACGGCGACGGCTGTTCCAGGGTGATGCCTGGGCAGCCCACTCCAGCAGATTGCGTCGGGAAATCAAACGGCGGTAGCAGACCCGGGCAATGGCGTCCAGCGCCACAGCGGCCTGGTGAGGCAGCAGGGCAGCATCGGCTGTGGCTCGCAACAAATCATGCAGCAGTTTTGATGGGGAGAAAAACTTCAGCCCTTTTGCTGTAGTTGCCATGGTGACCGATTGCGCCAGAGGGTGAAAGAGTAGCTGGATACCAACCACCAGGGTGGAAAGCAAACCCGTTTCAGGCGAAATCAGCCAGGATGCGATCAGCATACCCAGACTGGCTGCCGGTAATAAGCTCCGGCGCAGGTTGTCGAATATCTTCCAGCGGTTGAAGTGGGAAAGCGGGTTGATTCCACGACCTCCCAATGCCTGCGGTACATGGGGTAAAAGCCAGCCTGCAATCTGCCAGTCGCCCCTGATCCAACGATGGGCACGGCTGCTGTAACTTTGGTACCCCTGGGGGAATTCATCGTAAAGCTCTATGTCGCTGGCCAGTCCGACCCGGACATGGGCGCCTTCGATCAGGTCATGGCTCAAAACCGAATCTTCCGGGAAACGACCGGCCAGTAATCTGCTGAAGGCACGTACATCGTAAATTCCCTTACCATGGTAGGAACCTTCACCACACAAATCCTGATACACATCGGACACCGCCTGTGTATAAGGATCAATGCCGACGGCATCGGCAAAGAGCCTGCTGAAAATTGAAGCTGTTGTGCTTGGCAGAGTCGGGCTGACTCGCGGTTGGATGATGGTGTAAGAGCCTTCCAGTAGATTGCCTGATGAATCGAAGTGCGGCTGATTGAGCGGATGTGCCAGGGTTTCTATCATCCGGCGGGCCGTTCCGTGAGGCAGTTGGGTGTCACTGTCCAGAGTAATGATAAAACGGATATCCGCCATCTGATTCTGATCGCCCACATGGACCAGGCGTTCAGCTGCTTCAGGGCGGGTGCCGTCGATCAGGCTGTTTAATTCCTCCAACTTGCCTCTTTTTCGCTCCCAGCCGATGTATTTCTGTTCGGACTCACACCATTTTCGTTCGCGGTGAAAGAGAAAAAAACGATCTTCACCATTGCGTTGATTGAGCTCATTGATACTGTTAATAGCAAACTGAAGCAGCTGTTTGTCATCTTCTCTGGCAAGAGTGACACAATCTGTGTAGTCAGAGAAAAGGCCAAAGATCAGATTTGGCTCCTTATTGGCCAGATAGCGTATCTCCAGCTTTTCCACCTCGGAGCGGATTGTTGCTTCATTGACCAGCATCATTGGTACAACTACGAGAGTGCGGAATTCATCAGGGATACCGGACTCTTCATAATCCATTTTGGGTAATGGTCGAGGCGGCAGAAAACGTGTCAGCAGATAGTTGAAAATATCAATCGCCAGCTGACTGATTGGAATCAGAGAAAGTGCAAGAAGGAATAGTTCAACCGGTCCTGGCTGACCAGTTGGTCGGAAAACGAAGATCAATGAATATAACAGAACAGAAAAACCACCTATTCCAAAAGCATATACTGAGGCGTGATGGCAATAAATCCACTGCAAGGTCCGATAATACGGTTTTTCACGACAGGACAGCAGACCGGCAAGTTCGGTTCGGCCAGATCCGGTCAGCCAGCTGCCGACGTGTGTATGTCGGAAGTCACCTGCATCCTTGAATTTTGCTTCAGTTGCCAGGCTGAGTACCTGCTTGGCTACATGAGTTTCTGTTTGGCCGTCTGCCAGAGCCAGCTCTTCAATTGCCCCGCGGCAGCGGTCACGGGTTGCAAAGTCCATTGCGGGATAAATCCCAGACGGATCGCTGCGCAGTATGGATTCCACTTTGCTCAGTTTCTCAAAAATTTCGCGCCAGTCCAGCTGTGCCAGTTGTCGCAGGCTGGTAAAGGCATTACCGCAGGATAGCTGGTCCAGAGTCTGCCGGTTCTGCTCGCGCAGGTTAAAGTCATGCAGAGTGGTTTTTAAAGTCCGCTCCAACCAGCTCTGGACAGATGTTAATGACGCCACTTCGTCATATAGCAGATCGATCAACTGAGCCCCGAAATAGGGGCTTGGGTTCGGTTCAAACTTGGCAAGCTCTGCCAGGATCACAAAAAGCTGATTGGAATCACGTCGATTGGCTGCAATCAAGCGGTTTGCCCAGAACTCTGCCAGCTGGCGTTCGCGCAAATCGGCCAGGGCGGTAACTGCAAAACTCTGAATGCTTTCGATCAGTGCAATGCGCAACATCTGCGGAATTGCCCATAGTTCACCGATACTCAGAGTGCGAACAGTCTGATGTGCCTCGATAAATGTCAGGATATTTTCCCGATCCAAACGTAGTTCGGTATGGGAGACCAGATCTTTAGCCAGACCATATATGCAGGGCATTCCGCGGTGTGGATCCGATGCCAGTATGGGTAGTTGCAGGTAGTAGCGCTTGGGCAGGTTTAGAATTACATCACGAGCGGTTGCTTCCAGAATATATTCGTTGTCAAGAATCCAGTCGGCTGCCGGAGTAGCTTTCTGTTCCATCTGACTTGCCGCTGTCAGATCCTTGCAGATCTGGCGAATCCATAAACGTGATTTTTTAAGTCGATCCAGCAGTTCGTCGCTACGCAGTGGATTATCTGCTACCTGCTGTTCTGTGGCATGCCGTCGAGCATGCTCCTGAATCTGTGCCGGGGTGAGTTTGGTTTCACGGCCACGCGCCTCGGTTCGCCGCTCGCGTTTTGGGTGCATGACGAAGAGAGTCGGCGGGTTGTCACTGTTTTCCCTCATCATGGCCACCGGCCACATTAAGGACTCAACCGGTGACTGGAGAATTAAAATTGATTCTCCTGACACCAGCCAGCCGGCATGATCTTTTATTACGGTCTGTTCAACGCCAAGTCTGGAACGTCTAAGCCATAGTAAAGATATCATTGCACCCATAACAACACTTGCAAATACAAGCCATTGGAAATTGTAATCATTCCATAACGTTTGCAGTTTTAGTTCATTCATAATCAGATCAACAGTGGTAAACACAACTGCGAGCAATAATGCAAACAGGCTCGCTCCCAGTGCTCGACGCCGGATAAACGGGTCGAATATTCTGATTTTGCCGTTGGCATCCTTGTTTAAAATCACTGTCCGTTTATAGCCTTGCAGCCCCAGTTGCCCGAGAGTGATTCTGGCTTCAGACTGTTTAGCGAAATATCCGATCAGAGTTCCCATATCCATCTATGCTGCCAACTTTTGTGAATTAATTCTTTGGATCCCCATATCTAATCTCCAGTAACCGTTGTTAAACGCAAAAATGTCCATATATGACAAGGCAACTAGCGTGCCAGAGAACGAGTGTAAATACGGATGGTGCAAGGGTTTGATTGTAAAGGATAAGATGAGGTCGAAGATTAATGCTAATCAAGAATAACTTCAAACAAGGCCACAGCATTTGGAAGATCCACCAAATGCTGTGGCCTGATAATCCATAGCTTTGCATTACATCTTGTTATAATTCGCCTAATGCCCTGCATTTAAAAGATTAAATGGGTCTTGTTCGCAGATCGGTTTTTTTGGCACGTCATGTGCGTTAGCTATAGGGAAAGTAAAGGCTGTGTGGAGTCCAATACAGTTATTGAAATAAAACCCGCACCATACAACAAAAAGGAGAATTTTATGGAAATCAGGAAAAACATGTTGGCCTTGTTCGCTACACTCTTACTTGGATCATTCGCATTTATGAGCGGCTGTGCCACCACAGGCATGGACAGGTCCGTCAAAACATCCAATTCCATTCAGGATGAGGATAGGGAAATCAGAAAACTGATTGTACAGATTGACGTCACAAACATCTCACTCGACACGTTGATGAATTCGGCCACACCTGATCTGAAAAAGAATTTTGATGCCTATTCCGATAATGTGAGCAAGCTTGATAGTCAGGGCAAGCTGCAAATGAAACGGATGGACGAAATGAAGCTTCGCAGTAAGGAGTATTTTGCGGAGTGGGAAAAACAGGGTAATTCCTATACGAATCCTGAGATTCGTGAGTTGAGTGAAGAACGCCGAAATGAATTAGCTGGTATTTATGCCAAAGTGCCTGAAGCAGCAGTGGGAGTCAGAGGCGCATATTTTGATTATCTGAATGACCTGAAGGAAATCCAGATGTATCTGTCCAATGACCTGACATCCAGAGGAATTGAAACAATTACTCCGGTAGTGGCAAAAACCAAGGTGCATATGGAAACATTGAAGACCTCTTACAGGCCAGTAATCAAAGCTTTGGATG
>JBGSQR010000397.1:0-1500 GCA_041737975.1 Geobacterales bacterium
CTAAAAATCCGTCGCCATTAATAGCAAGAAAACTGTCAATACGTTTATTGTAATAATCTAACTGACAAACTTCTGATAACAGGTACTCAAGCTCTTCCATGGTTATATAATTCTGCTTCTGCAGATAACGGTACAACTCATCCACAGCTTTAAGATGTTTTTCAAGCGCATCAATTTCAGGGTTCAAATTTCTGGTAATAAACCAGTTACCGGCGAAGCTTTTAACAATACCAGGCCTTGGTCTAATTACATTCAGTCTAGAAAAATCCAACAGGTAATCCCTCAAATAATAGTCAGCGCAAAAAGCCCAATCTGAAGCGACCTGCTCATCAACACCTCGTGACAGAAGGTCTGAATAAAAACCGTTTAACAATGTGCGGCAACGATTATCTACCCTAAGTTCTTCTTCCAGATCAGAAAAATCGAAATCATCATGTTCAAACTCCATATCCAGAACAATCAACTCACTCATCAATACCTCAATTACGCCGGATTCAGATCAAGCAATTCATCAATTAAAAAGAGGCCATTTTTCTGAATAAGCACATCATCAAACCAGATTTCTCCTCCGTCAGTCAACAAACGGACCAGATCCCAGTGAACTGCTGAACGGTTACCATTGTCACACTCATCATAAGCCTGGCCTGGCGTAAAATGGATTGAACCAAAAATCTTTTCATCAAAGAGGATATTGCGCATCGGCTTGCGGATACCCGGATTTATGCCCAATGCAAATTCACCAATATATCTGGCTCCTTCATCCGTATCCAGAACCTTGTTAAGCAACTCCGTCATACCACCATCAGCTGTGGCGTTGATAATTTTACCATCCTTGAATTCGAATCGGACTCCATTATATTCCTTCCCCTGATAAATACTGGGGCAATTATAACTGATATATCCCTGCACAGAATCCCTGACCGGCGCAGAAAAAACTTCACCATCAGGCATATTCAAGCGGCCATCACACTTGATGCCAGGCAAACCTGCAATGCTGAAACTCAGGTCTGTATCAGGGGCTACAATACGGACCTGACTGGTCTTATCCATCAGCTTTTTAAGTTTTTCCTGCTTCTCTGATTCCGCGTCCCAATCAATACAGCAGGCTGAGAACAGATAGTCCTCATATTCTTCAAGACTCATTTTGGCATCCTGAGCAGCGGCATTAGTCGGGTAACGGGTAACAACCCAGCGTGTATGCTTTACACGCTGGTCAACCAGCGGTTTTGTAAGTTTTTGATAACTTACCATGGAGGGCTGATTGGCGTTGGCCATCTCCATGGTATTGTTTCCAGCGGCTATTCCGATGTAAACAGTCAAGGTTTTATAAAAATCCATTTTGTGCTGCGGAAAATGTTCAAGCTGCTGTTTATCTGCAAGATTGTAAAAAGACCTGTCTATTTCTGGCACAGAAAAAGAGTATTCCACATACTTGGCACCGCGTTTAAGACAAAGCGCGTACAATTCTTTTACCAGTGGCAACGCTTCAAGTCCGGCAGC
>JBGSQR010000408.1:0-2767 GCA_041737975.1 Geobacterales bacterium
CAGAGATGAAATATATTTCATACCGGTCATACAGACCCTGCAAATCAATGAAATGACTTTTACCCTGCTTATAGCAATCAATCCGGACCATTTTATCAACCATATTCTGCAAAAGCTGGAGGTCATGGAGGGGTGGGTCGAAGTTCTCCGCTATGACGGAATTCTGCTGATGTCAAGTGACTCCCGTCAGCATCCCGGATCCAGACGGGATCAAGTCATACCCCTCCAAAGTATTAATGAGAAAGAATCCGCCAAATTCCAGATGGATCACGGCCCGGACGTCCGTTCATTGAGTGCTTTGCTGGCATCACGTCTCTACCCGATTGTGGTTGTTACCCATCTTGACCTTGAATACGCCCTGCGTAACTGGCTGGCAACTGCAAAAACGCTAATTGGCTTCACCATTCCGGCCCTGATCTTGTTTTGTTTGATTGCAGCCCTGCTTTACCGACGCCAGGCCCAACTAAACCGCCAACACTCAAAACTTGAGCAGATCCAGAGAATCAACGCAACTGTCTTTGACGCAAGTACGGAAGCCATTCTCATCACTGATATCGACACAAGAATAATCTCTATTAATCAAGCCTTTACCAGCGCTACCGGCTATCTTCCGGACGAAGTTCTTGGTCATCACCTTTTTGACCTGCTAACGGAAGACAGTGTTAAATTATGTAAAAAAGTATTGCCGGAACTTGAAAACAACCGCATATCAGAGCCGGTACTTAATCTTGCCAGAATTGAGGTTCAGCAATATTGTAAAGACGGCCGGCTGCTCTGGATGGAAATTCTTTCCACCCCGGAAAGGGATGTCAGGGGAAATATTACAGGTTACCACCGCATAGGAAGAAATATCACGGAACGTAAACAGTCTGAAGAACAGCTTCAGCTTTCTGCAAATGTATTTAACTATACCCGTGAGGGTATTATTATCACTTCCGCCAACAGTAAAATATTTGAAGTCAATGATGCTTTCTGCCACATTACGGGCTATAGCAGAGAGGAAATACTCGGGCAGACTCCGACACTCCTCCGTTCCGACCTTCAGGAAGATTCCTTTTTCACACACATCTGGAACGAGCTGACAGCAAAAGGATATTGGGATGGCGAACTATGGAGCCGACGCAAGAATGGCGAACCATTGGCCCTGTTCATGACTGTCAGCGCAGTGCGTGACGAAAACGGTAAGGCAAGACAGCATGTGGCCCTGGTAACCGACATCACTCCGCTTAAGACATACCAAAAAGAACTTGAGCATATTGCCCACTTTGATGCACTGACCGGACTGCCAAATCGCGTACTTCTGGCAGACCGGTTAAATCTGGCCATAAATCAGGCCCGACGGCGCAAACTCAAGCTGGCTATAGCTTTTCTCGACCTGGACGGTTTCAAAACCGTAAACGACACATACGGACATGATTCCGGCGACCAGCTTCTGGTGACAGTTGCCAACCGAATGAAACATGTCCTGCGGGCGGGCGACACACTTGCCCGTATGGGTGGAGACGAATTTGTCGTTGTACTGATTGATTTAAACGAGACAACAGACAGCATCCCCATGCTCCAACGACTTCTCGAAGCTGCAGCGAAGCCGGTTACGATAGACCAGCATTTCATTCAGGTTTCAGCCAGTCTTGGTGTTACATACTTTCCCCAGAACACGGATATTGACTCAGACCAGCTTTTCCGCCAGGCTGATCAGGCCATGTATCAGGCAAAAATGGCCGGCAAAAACCGTTACCAGATTTTTATTCCGGATTAGCGCAATCTTGCCGCTCGTCCTGCCAAAATCAAACCTTATATATCAAGCCCGCTCTTCGAACTGACATTCTGCTGCCGCATATTTTAAATCCTTGAATACCAAAACATTTTTTCTTTTCCATGTTTATTTGCTGATTGAATTAATTTACGAGTAGGAATATAAATCAAACATGATTTTATTTTATGCTATGAAAAAAGGATGCTACCATGAAAACCTCAATGTACACTGGTGTAAAGACTATTCTGCTTGTTGACCACGAAGATTATCTCAGCACATTTCTCAGCAAACTACTGGAAAAAAAGGGTTACAAAGTTATTACCGCCGCCAACCTGGAACAAGCTCTCATAACCTACATAGCAAAACAGAGCCAGATTGACCTTATTTTAATGGACATTTCAAAAGAAACCGACTGTGGACTGGCTGCTTTTAACAGCCTGAAAAGAAATGATCCGGAAACATTGGTACTGCTGACAAGTATTTATTCCCAAGAACATCTGGGGGGATTGGAAAATATTCCATTCATAAGAAAACCCATGATTCCTTCTGAACTTTTCCAAACACTCAGCAGCATGTTTTGTGACTATGCTGCAGCAACAAAACAATCCAGAAAGATATAGTAATTAATCATAATATTTATCTTCAAACCACAAACAAGCATACTCCGACATCCGAAACAGGAAAAAGAGTGTGCTTGTTTAGTATTACAATATGAGCCTCTTGCAAAATGTCATGAGGAGACAGTTATGCAAGGCGCAAGCAAGCGAGGGAGCGTGGCGTACCCTGATGTACGTTGAGCTTCCGAGCGAGCGGCAACGAAGCAGAACTGGCCCGCAGTAGTTTTGCAAGAGGCTTAATATTATTTATGCGCTATCCCCTTGTAATTATGTTACCGAGCCACTAGATTCATGATAATGACACTTGCTTTAGAAACTGTGTTCGTGTAGAAGCATCTGAAAGAATTTAGGAAAAACAAATACAGTTGTTGACACAGTCAAGAAGGAGATTTGC
>JBGSQR010000425.1:0-5750 GCA_041737975.1 Geobacterales bacterium
GATCTTTTCCTGGGCCATGAAAGCCTCGGAATGTCTCGGCTGCAGATTCTTCAATTCACCATCAAATGTGATCCAGAATGCAGATGTTAATCCGCAAAGAAAAAGTACCACTGAAGCAAAAATTACTTTTTGGGGATGTTCCTTGACCAAACGCCAGATCCAGCGCATACCCACAGCGGGTATGGGCAGAAACGGAGCAGGAAAACTTTTTTCCATATAAATCAAAAGAGGCGGAAGAAAAAACAGGGTCGCATACAGCGAAGAAACGACACCCAAACCGACCAGCAGACCCAGCTCATAGAGTGCCCTGACATCGGAGACCATTAATGCCATAAAGGGAAGTGCTGTAGTAGTGGCAGCCGTAAAAAGACCATGGCCGGTATCAACTACAGCCAGATGCAGCGCCTCTTGTACACCTTTACCAGCTGCACGTTCGCCATGATACCGATCATACAGATGAACTGAGTAGTCAGTACCAAGCCCGATAATCAGTGCCATAAAGGCAAACGAGATTATATGGACCGATGGAAGCAACAAAGAGGATACTGCCAGGGCTATGGCGACACCAACTGTAATTATCAATGGCAGGAGAATTGTGGGTAACAAGCGCCTGTAAACCCAGTAAAAGATCAGTAGAACAACCACAAGAGAAGAGAGGATACAGGAAATGATATTGGACTTCATTTCAGCTTCATCCAGAACCGCACTCATGTGGGCGCCGGCACAACTGACTGAAACAGTTAAGCCACGTCGGGCATCATTTATACCAGCCACCAGCCTGCGTGCAAAGGCCATATCCTGAACGGGTCGGCTGGGCTCGGCAATTACAATCAATACCCGACCATTCCGAGAAAGGAAATAAGGCGAATTGTTATCCAGGTCAAGTGACTGACTGGCCGCTTTCAAGCGTGGCAGAATCAGTTCTCTTATATAGAGTGGGTCTGCAGTGACAAGGGCTGTTATATTGCCACCAATTTGTCCAGAAAGATCAGTTTTCATCCTCTCTACGGAAGAAACAGCTGAAGCTTTGGAAAGCTTATTAGACAGCAACATAGCGTCCTGAGGCGAAACAAACAGCTGAGGACGGGCCACCGCATAGGCGATAAAATCGGTGAAAAGCTGACCCTCTGACTCATCATACACTCGCCAGGTTACTCTGGAAAATGCCGGTTTACCATCCAGTTGCATTATTTGCAATCGGTTAACCAGCTTTTCCGCCTCTACTGGAAGTTGATCCTTATCACCTTCCAGCAAGAAATACGCTTCCTTGCTACTACCGGTCCACTCAAGAGATTCAAGCAAAAGCTGAAGTGCTGGCAGGTTTTTAGGAAAAATTTTAAAAATATCCGATTCAAAACTGGTTCTGGAAATAATTATTCCAGAGATTATGAGCAACAGCAACGAGGTTACAAAGACTTTCAGTGGTGACTTTGTAGCGACCCGAAAAATCCATTCGAGATGTCGCAGCGTTAATTGATTGAAACTGCTGGTTACTTTTGAAATCAGTTTATCAAACATGAATTTATAGACACCTGTAATTTACAAATCGAGATAGAAACCACTTACGGATAAGACAATTTTTATAGCAGATTGGTAGACCTGCCTCCAGAGTATTCTGTAAAAAGTTATTTTTACTTGATGATCGGTCTCATTTTACGTATAGTTTTGAAAGTTGTATAGCGTCTGGAGGCCTCTATCAATGGACATTAAAATCTTCCCCCTTAACACCGAAAAACTGAAGCAAAAGGTTGCCGATGAAAACCAGCTCGGTTTTGGCAAACTTTTTACCGACCGCATGCTGGTCATTGAATGGAAGCCTGAAGAAGGCTGGCACAATGGTCGCATCGAACAATATGCTCCTTTCATACTCGATCCTTCCTGCATGGTCTTACACTACGCTCAGGAAATTTTCGAGGGATTAAAGGCCTATAAACTGGCTGACGGCAGGGTTACGCTATTCAGGCCGGAAATGAACGCCAAACGCTTTAACCGGTCTGCCGAGCGCATGTCCATGCCGGAACTGCCGGTGGAAACGTTTCTTGACGGAATAGAGAAAATAGTCTCACTTGAGAAGGACTGGATCCCAAGTGCGCCAGGCACTTCTTTGTACATCCGTCCGGCCATGATTGCCGTAGAACCGGGCCTGGGCGTAAGGCCTGCCAATCACTTCTACTTCTTTGTCATCCTTTCACCGGTTGGCGCCTACTATTCAGCCGGTTTCAACCCGATCAGCATCCTGGTTGAAGATCATTTTGTGCGTGCCGTACCTGGCGGTACAGGTGAAGCAAAAACCGGTGGCAACTATGCAAGCTCGATCAAGGCCGCCATGGAAGCCAAGAAAAAAGGTTACGAACAGGTACTCTGGCTGGACGCCTGCAACAAACGCTTTGTTGAAGAAGTCGGTTCGATGAACATGTTTTTTGCTTATGGTAAAAAAATAGTCACTGCCGAATTGACCGGTTCAATCCTGTCCGGCATAACCAGAGACTCGGTAAAGACTCTGGCCCTTAGCATGGGTTATGAATTCGAGGAAAAACAGCTTGATATCCATGAGCTGACGGCAGACATAAAAAGCGGCAAACTGACAGAAGCTTTCGGAAGCGGTACAGCTGCTGTAATCACACCGGTAGGCACTCTTTGCTACAAGGATGAAGTATTCCAGATAGGTAACGGGGCTGTTGGTGAATTGACTCAAAAACTTTATGACACATTAACCGGCATCCAGACAGGACTAATCAAGGACGAATTCGACTGGGTCAAGTTTGTTGACTAAACATTCTATTGCAAAGCCTCCGGCGGAGACAACGGAGGCTTTGCAGCTTTTACTGACTACTTATGAATAAAGATAAATCAAAAAACTGTTCTTCTAACAAGCTATGCACATCCTGCCGCCGCACCTGCAAGCAGGCAGGCAATGCTGTAGTAGCCCAATGCCTGCGTTACTATCCATTTAACCGGAAACAGACAAAACACGAATTTAACTGGAAACAGATGGAACTAGTTTTGTGCTGTTCAAATTCAGAAATGACTACGTCAAAGAGTTGATTTAATTACCATCTTGCACGATGTTGCCGTTGTGGCTCAGGGGTAGAGCAGCTCACTCGTAATGAGCAGGTCGTCGGTTCAATTCCGATCAACGGCTCCACAAAAAAAGGACTTTGCCTTCAGGCAAAGTCCTTTTTTACATCCGATTATCTTCACATATTTTACTCTAACGATCCATACCCCTGGATAAAAGATAAAAACCCATTTTTTTATCAGAATTCAGTATATGATCTGCCAGCCAGTCCTTAAGAAATTGCATGATTTCAAGGTCAAGAGCCTGACAACCATCATGCAATAATGACTGAAGCTCTACTGCCCTGCCAGCAAATCTACCATGTTCCTGACGGTGTTCTTCAAGAAAAGGATAATTCCCCTCTTCCATCAACAACTCTTCTGCCTCAAAGTGATAATTGGCATAACGTACAAGATCCTGAACCAACAACTCCTGCTTTTGATCTGAATTATTCTGAATAAAACAGTCATAACTCAGATTCAACAAATCTACCAGATGCTTGTGATGTTCATCAACCTCTTGAATACCGATCAAAAACGAGTCAGACCAAACAAATATCGACATAAAACACTTCCATCAGATTGTTAGATTTTGTTTTTAAACTTTCAGATAAAACCTTGAGAATATCAGATACAATTTCATGCCAAACTCAAATCAACCCCATCCGGCAATCCTTTGGCCGCTACATAAGTACCATATTCAGAATCTTTTTCGAGAATATGCTCCGTCAGCCAGTCGGTTAGAAAATTCAGCACAATAAGGTCGACATCACTTTTTCCGCTGTGGAAATCCCTGACTATCTCACCAATCCGCCTTACAAACTCTCCATGCTCCTTCACCTGTATAGCAAGCCCGGGATAATTATGTTCTTTCATCCAAAGCTCTTCAGCGGCAAAATGATAAGTGGTGTAATCAAGCAGTTCATTCAAGACAGCTTCCAGCTCATCCTTGGGTGCATTTGTAGTAACACCGTCAAATGTCATATTTAATAATGATACCAAATGCTTGTGGTGCTCATCAAACTGTTTGATACCAATTAAAAACGAATCATTCCACTCTAATACCGACATATCGCCCTCCATTACCAAGGCAGAATTCTTGACCAATGCTATCATTAAAAAGCAGAATGTCAATTCTTACTTACTGAAATGTAACACAGTTTTACAGCCAGCAGCCGACACCGGCTATTGCAAACAAGCCACCGTGGGCGTATATTTCAACTCAACAATGTTCTTAATTTAAACAGCAAGGACACCAACTTATGCCTGCCACCCGCTCAATTAAAACCATCTTTAAAAGCAAACCAACCATTGAAGGTGCCGGAGTCCACTTAAAGCGTGCCTTTGGATACCATCAAGTCCCTCTGTTCGACCCTTTCCTGATGCTGGATGACTTCCACACATCAAATCCGGATGAATATCTGGCCGGCTTTCCATGGCACCCGCACCGGGGCATCGAAACAATCACCTATATCCTTGAGGGATTGGTGGAACATGGGGACAGCATGGGTAACAGCGGCGTTATCGGGGCCGGTGATGTACAGTGGATGACCGCCGGAAGCGGAATCATCCACCAGGAAATGCCACGCAAAAGCCCTACCGGAATCATGTGGGGCTTTCAGTTGTGGGCAAATCTGCCTGCTGTACAAAAGATGATGGCACCACGTTACCGTGACGTTAAAGCTGCTGACATTCCTGAAGTTACATTGGACTCCGGCATCAAAATTAAAATTGTTTCCGGTGAAGTAGACGGAGTGTCCGGCCCTGTCCGGGATATTGTTATCGATCCTGAATTTCTTGATATTACAGTCCCGGCAAACACAACTTTCACTCACTCAGCAAAGCATGGACACACCGTATTTGCCTATATTCTTGCAGGCAACGGCTATTTTGATGATCAGCGTGATGCCTATTCCTGTAATGCAGATGCCGACAAGTGGTCAAATCTGTCACCAGACTGCCTCTGTGCATCAGAAAATATTATCCTCTACGAACATGATGGCGATCAAATTACAATCACTGCTAAAAGTGCTTCTCTCCGATTTCTTTTGCTGGCCGGTCGCCCATTGAATGAACCGGTAGCCTGGCAGGGACCGATTGTAATGAACAGCAAGGATGAATTACGGGTCGCCTTTGAAGAATTCAACAATGGGACCTTCGTAAAAACCCCTAAGAGTTAGTCGCTTGATTTTGCATAAAATATCATTTTTATTTGGTAATGACACTCATCGTGTCATCCATTTAAAGCAGCAAACTTTATATACTTATATCTATATTAAAAGACAGTGCTAACAATTTAATGTTCCTCGTTGACTTCAAGCCAAACTAATGGTAACTATTTGAAATTCTGAATTTGAATGTTTAAATTGCATTTTTTTTGCACACTTAAAATCATCTGCTCCACCCCTTTGACTATATAAATAACTCAATAAACCAACTCAGTTTGGCATGAGATCGGAGTGCGCTTTTGATTGACAGATTCAAGATTGTTACCTGTCTTGCCCTGGTAGTTGCAGCTCACTTCAGCCTGAGTCCCGCAACCGTAGCGGCTGACCTTCCAGCAAATGAGACCAGAGACGTAAAACAGAAACCTACCGGCGTACTTGCCAATGCTGCCAATGCTGCCGCTGCTGCAGCCAATGCTGCTAATGCGGCTGCCAATGCTGCCAATGCTGCCGCCGCAGCTGCTACTG
>JBGSQR010000444.1:0-7566 GCA_041737975.1 Geobacterales bacterium
CCCATGCCGGTCATAATGACACCAACCGCATTTTTACCGGCATAACGGGCTGCAGAGCGAAACAGCACGTCAACCGACGGGCGATGCCGTGACACCAGCGGACCATCCTTGATTTCAACATAATATCGGGCACCGCTTCGCTTCAACAGAGTATGATGATTACCCGGAGCGATCAGTGCCCTGCCGCGTACGACAGTATCATTATCCTGTGCTTCCTTGACCGTTACGCGACAGATTGAATCCAGCCTTTTAGCAAAGGCAGCGGTAAAATTTTCCGGCATGTGCTGCACTATAACGATGCCAGGTGTATCTTCCGGCAGCATTTCCAGAAAAACCCTCAACGCTTCGGTTCCGCCCGTAGACGCCCCGACCACAACAACTTTTTCTGTGGTCTGGATCATGGCCTTGGTATTGGGCTTTTCCATGATAACGTCGGCAGTATACTTGGGGGCAATCTCCTTCATGGTGCTGCGCATATTCCTTAAAGCGCCCAGTTTGGCAGCAGCGGCACCCTTAACGGCATCACAGATCCGCACCCGCGACTCTTCAATGAACTGCTTGGTACCCATTTTGGGTTTGGTTATAATATCAACCGCACCGTATTCCAGTGCCTTCAAGGCTGTTTCACTGCCCCGCTCGGTCAGGGTCGAACACATGACAACCGGAATCGGATGCTGACTCATCAGTTTCTGCAGAAAGGTCAGGCCGTCCATGCGCGGCATTTCCACATCCAGGGTAATCACGTCCGGTATTACGGTTCTCATGCGTTCAGCCGCCAGAATCGGATCAGCAGCACTACCCACGACCTCGATACCCGGATCGGAGTTGAGAATATCGCACAGCGTCTGCCGAACCAGCGCCGAATCATCTATTACAAGCACCTTGATCTTGCTCATGGAACCACCTCGTTGTAAGTATGTTCGCAGGCTCTCATTCGCTTTAAATATACATCTCCGCTTTTAGTGCAAAAATACAGTCTTCTGCCCCTGGTGCCGCCCACATCTTTCGAAATCACCTTCAGCCGCATCGATTCCAGCAACTGCTCGGCACACAGCACATTCTGCTCACCGATAGTCATTTTTTGAGATTCAAATTGCCCTAAGTTAAGCACTTTGGCACCACCGAACATTTTCACCTGCAGATTGCCACCCACTCCATACTGGATAACTTTCCTGTGCATCTCCTGCAATGCCGTATCAACATAACGCAGGACATCCACACAACCCGGGTTCATAGGCAGCATGGCATGACAGATAGCACCGACGCGGCTAACCGGCTCAAACATTGTCACAGCAACACAAGAACCAAGCACGGTGGACACAAGTGCAGGCTGGCAGGTCACAACCGCCTCTCCCGGCTTGAGAAAAATATTCTGACTATGGGACGCGATAATATTTTTCATTCTTTAATGTACACCGTCGAGGCAACCGGTTTGAAATTCACATCCAGACCGCTCAGGGTTTCGGAATGTCCGATAAACAGATAGCCACCAGGTTTAAGCTGGCTGTGAAACTTTCTCATCAAAGTCTGCTGTGTCGGCTTATCAAAATAGATCACCACATTACGACAAAATATAATGTCCATTTTTTCTGCCACATCAAAGCAGTCATCCATGAAATTGATCCGCCGGAACGAAATCAACGAACGCAGATTTGGTGCAATTCTCACCAATGCGCGCTCCCTTTCCTTGCTTCTCAGCAGATACTTCTTTTTCAGGTTGAGGGGGATTGTGTCGGCCCGTTCTTCCGGATAGACAGCTGTCTTGGCGGTCTTCAAAATCTGAGTACAGATATCCGATGCCAGAATGGAAAAATTGAATCCAGGTTTTTGCTGAGCATACTCGGACAACACCATAGCCAGGGTATAGGGTTCCTCACCGCTAGAACAGCCGGCGCTCCAGATGCGCAGAGTGTCATTGGAAAGATTCTGCCGCACCTGCTGTATTTTGGGTATGGCTGTTTTGACCAGAAACTCGAAATGCGCCGGTTCACGAAAAAAATCGGTTTTGTTGGTAGTGACAACGTCAATCATATGGACCAGTTCGTTTTCATGTCCTTCCCGGCTGGTCACATAGTCACCGTATTCCTCAAAAGAACCGATACCAAGCGACTTGAGACGCTTCTGCAAACGCGCCTCAAGCATGATCTTCTTGGCTGGCGGCATTTTGATCCCGGCATGTTCATACACAAGAGCGCTGAATCGCTGAAATTCGCGATCATTCATGGTTGCCGGTAGCCGCTGATTCTGGTTGTTCTGGGTATTTGCCACTTGGTAATTCCTTTAGATTCTGGGACTCGGGACTGGGAACTGGTGACTAGTAGAATCAAAAGCCTTTACCAGTCCCTAATCCCTAGTCCCCAGTCCCCGCTTTTTCAGAACTTCTCAAACTCATCATCCAGACGATCCGGTCCGTTATGCCCCAACTCCAGATTAATACCGCCGCCTGAACTGCGCTTGGCCGGCGCAGCCTTGCTCTTGACTCCGGCGTGGGCGATCTGAACATGCTTTGCTGGTCGAGCTGCCTGCTGACGAGGAGCGCGGGACTGACCGCCGCCTTCGATCTTGAAGAACGAAATGGCATCGCTCAACTGCTCGGCCTGGCTGGAAAGCTCTTCCGAGGTAGAGGCCATTTCTTCCGAGGCGGAAGCGTTCTGCTGGATAACCTGATCCAGCTGCTGGATAGCCTTGTTGATCTGCTCTGCACCCGTATCCTGTTCTTTACTGGAAGCGGTGATTTCCTGAACCAGTTCAGCTGTTCGTTGAATATCAGGTACCATGCGGGTCAGCATATCGCCGGCCTGCTCGGCAATGGCCACACTGCGGGTGGAAAGACCTGAGATCTCACCGGCTGCCGACTGACTGCGTTCTGCAAGCTTACGGACTTCCGAGGCAACCACGGCAAAACCTTTGCCATGCTCACCGGCACGTGCAGCTTCGATGGCGGCATTCAGTGCCAGCAGATTGGTCTGACGGGCGATCTCTTCAATAATGCTGATCTTGGTGGCGATCTCTTTCATGGCGGCAACTGTTTCAGTTACAGCCTTACCACCTTCTTTGGCGTCAACGGAGCTCTTGATGGAAATTTTTTCGGTCTGCATGGCGTTGTCGGTATTCTGACGGATACTGGAGGCCATTTCTTCCATGCTGGACGATATTTCTTCGGCGCTGGCTGCCTGCTCGGTAGCGCCCTGGGACATCTGCTGGGCTGTGGCGGAAAGTTCCTGACTGCCGGAAGAAACATTATCGGCAGCCGACATGACATCACCAACCACACCTTTCAGCTTTTCAACCATCTGGCTGATGGCCAGCATCATCACACCTGTTTCATCCTTGGACTTGGACACTACTGATATTGTCAGGTCACCTTTAGCAAGGGCATTAGCAACGGCAACCGCTTCGTTGATCGGTCTGGTAATGGTGCGGGTGATAAACAGACCCAGGCCGATAGCCAGCAGGGCGCCGCCGATGGCCAGGCCTGTCATCAGCTTGGAAGCGGCATCTGCAATCTTTGTATTACTTGCAGCAACTTCCTTGCCGTATTTCAGCTTCATATCAACCAGCTTTGCGATAATATTCTGATAGTCACGGGAGGCTTTACCAGCCGGACCTTGAAGATACGCCAGGGCTTCGGCTGTTTTATTCTGCAGTGCCATAGCAATTACTTTATCCAACTCTGCGCCGTATGCAGCCCGCAAAACCTTGTACTCTGCAACCGCCTTACGACCTTCTTCTGTCAGCATGGATTTTTCAAAATCTTCCACATTTTTGTTGTTGCTTTCCCTCAACTCTTTAATGCGGTTGGCAAAGCGCTGTTTATCCTCCGGGGTGACTGCCGTAATAATATCCCGTGAATTAACACGAATTCTCTGAAAAGCAGTTGAGATATCCACTGCATCACCGATCGGTACGGTAACTTTTTCATAAAGCAACGTATCTGCATCATCAATCTGGTGAATCTTCTGGATACCAATAAAGCCGATTACTCCAGCGATCAGTGCGACAAGAATAAACGAGGAAATCAGCTTTGTTCCTATTTTGAGATTATTAAACCACTGCATAATGTAACCTCCCGTATTTTAATATCTGTTATTTAGTTAATCAGCTTTCCTGAGCTGAAACAGCATTAAGTTCAGCACCGGAAAAGACCTTGTCTATGTCAAGAATCATGACAAAACGATTGTCGTGTTTACCCATCCCTTTCAGGAAATCGGTTTTCAGGTGTGTACCGATATGCGGGGCCGCTTCAATCTGGGAGGACTCCATTTCAATCACTTCCTGAACGCTGTCGGCCAGCGCACCCAGGACGATTTTTTCCCCGTCCATTTCAACCTCAACAACAATGATGCAGGTGTTAACAGTCTGGGCAGTTTCTGCCATGCCGAACTTCAGCCGCAGGTCAAGCACCGGCACCACGCAGCCGCGCAGATTGATGACCCCCCGCATGAAATCCGGTACCTGCGGGACTTTGGTGATGTTTGTTATCTCCAAAATCTCCCGCACCCTGTCCACGTCTACAGCAAACACCTCTTCGGCCAATGTAAAAGTCAGATACTGGGTGGTCTGTAATTCTTCAGCCATGTGTGCCTCCCTTTGCTTCATATATTCAGAAACAGTTTTCAACTGCTGATAAAGCTACTTAAAAGACAATTCAGATAGTTTGTGAGATTTCCAGCGCCTCGGCTACTTTCAACAGAGCCCCCATATCCAGAATCAGCGCCACGGTTCCATCGCCAAGAATTGTCGCACCGGAAACCCCCTGCACATCGCGATACATCTTGCCCAGCGACTTGATGACTGTCTGATGCTCTCCCACCACATGATCGACCACAAAACCGACCTTTTTGCCGTGAATATCGGCAATCACAATCTGCTCGATTTCCGGCTGGTTATCGGTGATACGGAAACAATCACGCAGCGGTATATATGGAACAATTACACCGCGCACATTGGCCAGATTGCGGCCATGGGAATTCCTGATATCCTCGCGGGTCAACTCAATGCATTCCTCTACCGTTGAGAGTGGCAGAACAAAATGATCCTTACCGATCTTGACCAGCAGACTATCGATAATCGCCAGGGTCAGCGGAATCTTGAGGGTAATTGTTGTACCCTTGCCGCGTACGCTGTCCACAGTGATCGAACCGCGCAATCCTTCAATGCCGCGTTTGACCACATCCATACCAACCCCGCGCCCGGAAACACTGGTCACCTTGGCGGCGGTGGAGAAGCCAGGGGCAAAGATCTGGGAATAAATTTCCCGGTCGGAGACTTCTGCATTGGCTGCCAACAGGCCACGCTCAATCGCTTTGGCACGGATAGTATCGCGGTCAAGCCCTCCGCCATCGTCCTGAATGGTAATCAGAACTGAATCGCCTGAATGCTCGGCACCAAGCATTACTTTTCCCAGGGAAGATTTGCCTGCAGCCCTGCGGGCATCCGGCATTTCAATACCGTGGTCGATGCTGTTGCGGATGATATGCACCAGCGGATCGTTGAGCTTTTCGATGACGGTCTTATCCAGTTCGGTTTCAGCGCCAAAGGTTTCCATCTCGATCTCTTTACCCAGTTCCTGTGACAGGTCGCGCACCAGGCGTTTGAACTTGCTGAAGGTACTGCCGATGGGTAGCATGCGGATATTTAATGCGGTATTGCGCAGTTCGTTAGTCAGGCGTTCCACCTCTTCCGAGATGGCAATGAAGGTCGGATCGCCGCCCAGCAGGGAAACCTGAGAAAGTCTGGCCTGAACAGTTACCATCTCACCGACCAGATTGATCAACTGATCAAGCCGTTCAGCAGGGACGCGGATACTGGCGGCGGCTTCCTGCGGTTGTGGAGCTTCGCTGCGTTCTTTACGTATACCTTTGACATGCTGCTGCTCAACCAGGGCAGACTGGACCTTTTCCGGAGAAACAATGCCCTGCTCTATCAACAACTCGCCAAAGCGCTTCTGGGTTTTCAGAACGTTATTCATCTCTTCAGCAGAAAGATCCCCACGCTCGACCAGAATATCGCCCAGCTTTTTATAGCTGCCATCGTTTTCCGTATCACCGTCATCAATAACTTCAATCTTCAATTCGCAATCATCCTCAACGAAGATGAAAACATCCATAATCGCATCCCTGCCGCGTCTGGTTGTCAGAACCACGTCCCAAAACAGGTAACAGCTTTCGGGATTCAGTTCCTCCAGCGACGGCAGATTATCCATCTGGGAAACAACGTCGCACTTGCCAAGTTCGCGCAGCTCATTTAGCAGTGCGACAGGATTTGTGCCATTTTGAAAAATCTCCATGAAGGGCTTAAATCTGATCCGGTAGGTAACTTCCGGCTCCTCTTTCCTGGTTACCTGGGGACTGGCAATTTCAACACTGGTTTTAACCGGAGAGTCTGTCCCGGCCAGCGCCCTGAAATCAGCAACCAGTTTCTGAGAGGCGGCAACATCCGGGTCATGATCATCCCCATCCAGTATGGATTTGATACAATCCCGGGCAGCCAGACAGAGGCTGATCAGCTTTTTGCTGACCGGCAGCCTGCCATTTCTGACAAAGTCCAGTACGGTCTCGACCTCGTGGGTAAAGGCCGCCAGTGTGTCGAAACCGAACATGGAACCGGAACCCTTGATGGTGTGCATGGAACGGAACACCCGCCCGATCAGCTCCATATCTTCAGGGTTTTCTTCCAGTTCCAGCAGCGAATTTTCCAGGTCGGCAAGATGCTCGTAAGCCTCTTCCCGAAAGACCTCTTTGTGTTGATCGCTCATCCCAGTACCTTTTTAACAACCGCTATCAGTTGTTCCGGTTTAAATGGTTTTACAATCCATCCTGTAGCACCGGCAGACTTGCCTTCCTGCTTTTTAGAATCCTGAGATTCGGTGGTCAGCATGACAATCGGTATGAACTTGCAGGCCGGCATAGCCCTGGCCCCGCGAATCAGGCCCAACCCATCCAGATTAGGCATGTTCAGGTCGGTAATAATCATATCGACCTTCTGATTGGGCAGTTTCTGCAAAGCATCCTTGCCGTCAATCGCTTCCACAACCTGATATCCTGCCTGTTTCAGAGTAAAAGCAACCATTTGACGAACACTTGAAGAGTCGTCTGCTGTTAATATTGTTTTCATAGTTGATAGTTCCCCTTGCTCCATATGCATGTGTTATTAATGTCCTGTTCACACCCCTTATGCCTGAGGTGACCGGAAGCTGTTGCCATTTGCCAGATAAGTTGATTGTGTCCAATTACATGGAATTCCATATCATGGGCATAGGAACTGCGATGGGCCGAACAGAGCAGCTGCATACCGGCCAGATCCAGTTCCGTAACACCCGAAATATCGATAATGACATTTTTGGTTGTCTCAAATGCTGACAGAATACCTTTCTGCAGAGTCTCTACCGTCAGGAT
The DNA here is from genome assembly GCA_041737975.1 of Geobacterales bacterium. Taxonomy (GTDB): domain Bacteria; phylum Desulfobacterota; class Desulfuromonadia; order Geobacterales; family Pseudopelobacteraceae; genus JBGSQR01. The sequence continues at coordinate 7,398 of JBGSQR010000444.1, forward strand.
TGTTACTTCACCGATTAGCTTTATGGTTGAAGGTAAGGACGGATCCGCTGACTCTTCGAATTTGATAACTGATTCTTCCATCGGCTGCTCCTTGAAAATAGTCCCCTCTCCCTGAGGGAGAGGGCTAGGGTGAGGGGGGAATGTTGATGTATCTAGCACTGCTGCCCCC
>JBGSQR010000512.1:0-5389 GCA_041737975.1 Geobacterales bacterium
TTTTGTGTTCAATAAAGTCCACCACTCTTGTAAAGGAAGGATTAGATATGCACTTTTTCAGCAGCTCAATCGGCAAAAAAATTGTAATGGCAGTAACCGGCGTCAGCATGGCAATGTTTGCCTGCATCCACCTGATAGGTAACTCAACTATCTTTGGTTGGCTCAACGGGGGAGTCAACGCTTACGCTCACCACCTTCACGCACTTCCACTTCCGATCATCATCGGCTTCCGTTCCGTTCTTGGCCTGTTGCTAGCCATTCACGTCTGGTACGGCATCAAGTTGACACTGGAAAACAGCAGTGGTCGTCCACAGCAGTATGCTGTCAAGGCCACCAAGAAGACCACCTTTTCCAGCGAGAACATGATCTGGACCGGTGTCATCCTGCTGGCATTCCTGATTTATCATCTGCTGCACTTCACCCTGCAGACGATCAGCCCAGAGACAGCCGCTCTGAAGAACCTTGTTTTCGTCAACGGCATCGACATGCCTGATGTATTCAGCATGATGAGCGCCGCCTTTAAAAACGTTGCAATGCTTGCCATCTACGGCTTGGGTATGGTTGCTCTGTTCCTGCATCTTGCCCACGGCATTCAGAGTTTCTTCCAGACCATGGGCTGGAACAACGGGAAAACCCTTTGCATCATCACCAAGGTAAGCACCCTTGTTGCCCTTGGCCTGCTTTTTGGTTACATGTCCATCCCAATGCTGCTTTTTGCTAACATATTGAAATAGGGGGTTACCGTGATACTTGATGGAAAATGTCCTACCGGACCTATTGAACAAACCTGGGATAAATACCGCTTCGACCTGAAGCTGGTCAATCCCGCCAACAAACGTAAATACAACATCATCGTAGTCGGCACCGGTCTCGCTGGTGCAGCCGCAGCCGCCTCACTGGGCGAACTCGGTTACAACGTCCAGGCATTCTGCTACCAGGACTCACCACGTCGTGCCCACTCCATCGCAGCCCAGGGTGGTATCAACGCAGCCAAAAACTATCCAAACGACGGCGACTCAATCTACCGTCTTTTCTACGACACCATCAAAGGTGGCGATTACCGTGCCCGTGAAGCCGACGTTTGGCGTCTTGCCCAGGTATCCAACAACATCATCGACCAGTGTGTAGCCCAGGGCGTACCATTTGCCCGTGACTACGCCGGCTACCTTGACAACCGTTCATTCGGCGGCGCCCAGGTATCCCGTACATTCTTCGCCCGTGGCCAGACCGGACAGCAGCTCCTTCTCGGTGCTTACTCCGCCCTCTCACGTCAGATCCACTTAGGCTCCGTAAAAATGTACAACCGCCGTGAAATGCTTGACCTCGTCGTAGTTGACGGCGTAGCACGCGGCATCACCGTTCGTAACCTCGTCAGCGGCGAAATGGAATCCTACGCAGCCGACGCAGTCTGTCTCTGTACCGGTGGTTATGTAAACGTATTCTACCTCTCCACCAACGCCATGGGCTGCTCAGTAACAGCCATCTGGAAAGCCGCCAAAAAAGGCGCCTTCTTCGCAAACCCATGCTACACACAGATCCATCCTACCTGTATCCCACAGGCAGGCGACTATCAGTCAAAGCTCACACTCATGTCCGAATCACTCCGTAACGACGGACGTTGCTGGGTACCTAAAAAGCAGAACGAAACCCGTCCTGCCGGTCAGATTCCGGAAGAGGATCGTGACTACTATCTCGAGCGTAAATACCCATCCTACGGCAACCTCGCTCCACGTGACATCGCCTCCCGCGCAGCCAAAGAGCAGTGCGACGACAAGCGTGGCGTTGGACCTGGCGGTCGTGGTGTCTATCTTGACTTTGCAGACTCCATCAATCGTCTCAGCGAAGATACCATCCGCGAGCGTTACGGCAACCTCTTTGAAATGTACGAAAAGATCACTGCAGATAACGGCTACAAAACTCCGATGCGTATCTACCCTGCACCGCACTACTCCATGGGCGGCCTCTGGGTTGACTACAACCTGATGAGCAACGTACCGGGCCTCTTCGTACTCGGCGAAGCCAACTTCTCTGTACACGGTGCAAACCGCCTCGGTGCATCAGCCCTCATGCAGGGTCTTGCCGACGGCTACTTCGTCATTCCTAGTACCATCGCCGGCTACCTGGCAACCATCAAGCCGGGTGCTGTTAAAGCTGACCACGCTGAATTCAAGAAATCAGCAGCCGACACAAACGCTGAACTGAACAAACTGCTCAACATCAACGGCAAGCGCACCGTCACCGACTTCACCCGCGAGCTTGGCACCCTGATGTGGAACAACTGTGGTATGGCCAGAAACGAAGAGGGCCTCAAAGAAGCCCTCAAGAAAATCCCTGCCATCCGTGAAGAATTCTGGCAAAACGTAAAAGTAACCGGCACCGGCGCTGAATTCAACCAGCAGCTGGAAAACGCCGGTCGTACCGCCGACTTCCTCGAGTTCGCCGAACTCATGTGTCGCGACTCCCTCCACCGCAACGAATCCTGCGGCGGTCATTTCCGTACAGAGCACCAGACCAGTGACGGCGAAGCAATGCGTGACGACGTCAACTACTGCTACTCCGCAGCCTGGGAATTCAAAGGCGTCGACAAAGAGCCTGAATTGCACAAGGAGCCATTGAAGTTTGAGCACGTACATCTCGCCGTAAGGAGCTACAAGTAATGAGCGATCACAAGACCATGACACTTAAACTGATCGTGTGGCGCCAGAAAAATGCCAACGATCCCGGCAAATTTGAGACCTATACTGCCAAGAACATCACCGATCATCACTCCTTCCTTGAAATGCTTGATTGCGTCAACGAAGACCTGATCCTGGAAGGCAGAGAGCCGATTGTATTCGATCATGACTGCCGCGAAGGCATCTGCGGAACCTGTTCACAGGTCATTAACGGCCTGCCACACGGCGGCAGCGAGCGCACAACCGTCTGTCAGTTGCACATGCGTCTCTTCAAAGACGGCGACACCATCTACATCGAACCTTGGAGAGCCCGTGCTTTCCCGATCCTAAAAGACCTGGTCTGCGACCGTTCAGCCCTGGACAAGATCATCCAGGCTGGTGGCTACACCTCCTGTCACACCGGCGGCGTATCCGACGGAAATGCTATCCTGATTCCCAAGCCTGTTGCTGACGACTCCATGGATGCCGCTGAATGTATCGGTTGTGGTGCCTGTGTAGCTGGTTGCCCTAACGGAGCCGCCATGCTGTTCACCAGCGCCAAGGTATCTCAGCTGGCACTGCTGCCACAGGGTAAAGGCGAAGCTAAAGCACGCGTACTGGCAATGACCAACACCATGACCGATTGTGGTTTTGGTAACTGCTCCAATCACTACGAATGCCAGGCTGCATGCCCTAAAGGCATTGATGTCAAGTTCATCGCCCGCATGAACAGAGAGTTCATCAATGCACAGATTTAATAGATAATCTCAGAAGAAGTTGAAGCAGAATGCTATAGGCAGCCCGAAAGGCTGCCTATAGTTGTTTGTGGGAAAGAAAAACACATCGAATGAAAACAAAAAAAGGAGCGCTGAATTGTCAGCACTCCTTTTGCAATTTAAAAAATCATAGAATTATTTTTGTGCTAGGGCAGTACGTACATTTGTCTCTATAGCCCCAAGCTGACTTGCCCCTGATACTGTTATATTAAGATAGTGTGTTTTTGACTGGAATAGTAAGAGGTGATGTTTGGAGCCTTGAACTGCTGCGGATATAAGATCTCCCGCGCCCATCAGATTACCTAGTTGACTAGCAAACATTGAAAGGTAAAGACCATTAGCTGCATAGGTAGAGCCCTCGTATGTGGCATCATCTACCGGAACACCTTCTTTTGTTTGAACTACCGCATATTCAACTTCTGGAATGGAACTTAGTTTTTTATTGATGTCACTCATTGGCTGTCCCCCCTTACGCACAGTTGTCTCTTGTGTAGTTTGTGTTATCTCATCAGAGGCTGTTTTAGACTGCTCGTCTTTCAGGCGGTGGGCTTCGAGTAATAAATATGTAAGACTTTCATTTACAGTACGGCAGGTTGTGACAATCTTGGGATCAGCTTTGAATTCGCCGTTTGGCCAGTGAATTATGTCAAAAAATGCTTCTCTTCCGGTTTTGTCATCAAGCTCAGCATGAACCAGTTCTCCATCACGGAAAAAAATCACACCTTTTTGAGAGCCATGTTCTACAGAAAGACACCCTGAAAAACGGTTGATATTTTTGATCTGTATCAAATCCGCCAGCGTCATTCCGCTTAGCGCGCCTTCAAATCCCTTGTCTACAGGTTGATTGAGAGCTTCTTGTGCCATAATGTCCTCCGCTATAAACTGGTTGTATAACAGTGACTAATGTAATTGTATAACAATATATACCACGAAATAAATAAATCAATATTTTTTTCATGAATATCAATGTTAGTTTCAACTATATACTTTAATCTGAATGATATAGAGCATTTTAAAGCCTCTATATTAGGCGTTCTGATACTTTACTAAAATATACATCAAGACCTTCATTAATAAAATACCTATTTGGAGAAGGTTGTAGTGCTACTTCACCTTTGTTGACAATTACTGTTGTTGCTGAAGTCAGCCTCGGCAGTATTGAAGCCGGTGTAACATTTAGTGATGATCCCAGTACCAGAAGTAAATCACATTTATTAACAAGACGTTCTGACTCTTCATATGCTGTGACCGGTTCGCCGAAAAAAACAATATCTGGTTTTAGATATCCGCCACATTTATTGCAAAGGACAACTGGTGAAGAATTGCTTGATAAAATTTTATCGCACCACCAATTGTAGGTCAGGCTTTTGATTTGTTGTTTACATGTTTGGCATGTTGCGGAATGATAGGAGCCATGCAGCTCTATTACGTTTTTGCTGCCGGCTGCCTGATGAAGTATATCGATATTTTGGGTAACAATACCTTTTAAAAAACCAGCTTGTTCCAGTCTAACCAGAAAATTATGAGTAAATGTTGGTTTAATGATTTTCAGGCTATCAACAAAGTCTTTTGTAAATTCATAAAAATATTTTGGTTCTTTATTAAACCACTCAATATGGAAAACTTTTTCAGGATCATACCTTCGCGTAACATATAGTCCTTGTGGACCTCTGAAGTCAGGAATTCCAGCTGAGGTTGAAATACCTGCACCAGTAAGTATAACAACTGATTTTGCTGATTTTATCAGTTCTGCGCATTTTTGCGGGGCCAGAGAGTACATTGATTCCTCAAATATTGCTGTATTGTCTACTCAAGTTCCAATTCAGAAAGTGGCAGAAGTTTAATTCCGTCAAGGCGAGGAATAAATGCAGCATTATCCAAATGTGTATTGACTTCAGACTCCTGAAGTTTTAAGCGAATACGATCATCCTGCTTGTTTCGGATATCAATTTCGGATGC
>JBGSQR010000490.1:0-2751 GCA_041737975.1 Geobacterales bacterium
CGGCAATCACGTCAAACTGGACGGCTTTGTAACAACCGCTGATATCGGCTTCAGATTTTAATAGACTTTTATCCGTTTCAAAGGAGATACAAAATGAAATCAAGCACTAAAGACCAGGTTGAAGGCAAGTTTCATGAATTAAAGGGAACAGCCAAGGAAGTCGTTGGGAAACTTAGCGAAAATCAACAACTGGAATCTGAAGGTACCGGTGAAAAAATCGCCGGCAAAGTGCAGTCCAAGATCGGACAGATCGGCAAGGTTCTGGGCAAATAACCCATGTTGCGTATCATGCCACTGAATGCACTTTTCCAAAAGCTGCAGAGGTATGATACGCAGCATTCTAGTCTGCGCAAAGCTGAAATCAGGAGATTTGCTTCAACATACAAACTAGAACTTGATAATGGAGAACTAAAAATGAAAAACAAATATTCCGTATCAATAATTGCTGCCGCAGTGGCTATGTTTTCACTCGGTACAACAACCCCTGCTTTTTCAGAAATGAAAGATATGCCCATTATGGAGCATCGCATGGGGCACGGCCATATGATGGAAATGGGTGACATGGACAGAATGGGTGACATGTCCGGCACGTGCATCGAGCATGCTGCCAAGATGGGGCTTACCGACGAACAGATTACCAAAATAAAACCGATCCACATTCAAATGCAGAAAAAACAGGCCCAGTTCAAAGCTGATCAGAAAATCGGCCAGCTGGAACTGATGGAAATCATGGGTGTTAAAGATTTCGATATGGAAAAAGCCGGTATGGCTGTCAAAAAGAATGGAGAGATCAAAACTGCTTATCATATGGAAATGCTGAAAGGTATGAAAGAGATGAGAACCGTTTTGACCGATGCTCAGTTTAATCAGATGAAGAAAATGATGCCCATGAAAACTCATTCCAAAAAACCTGTAAAAAGGATGCACAAAAAATAATGTCTGACTATTAAGGAGTTAAATACATGAAAATCACACGTTCCATACCAACAATTGTCGCCGCCATAGCCATGCTGGCCTTCAGCGTGCCGGTTCATGCCGGTAAAAACGACAACAAGATTGAATCATCTGCCAAAGAGTCCTATGTTTTTAAAACCTATCTAAAAAATGACAACATCAAAGTGCAGTCCAAAGACGGTGCAGTAACCCTGACCGGAGAAGTCTTGGAAGAATCACACGTCTCCATGGCACAGGAAACCGTAGCAGGACTTCCGGGTGTTAAAAGCGTGGACAACAAACTGGAAGTAAAAGGCATGGTTCCTGCCAAAAATTCCGATGCGTGGCTGATCACAAAAGTTAAATCCACACTGCTGTTCCATCGTAGTGTCAGTGCCGGAACAACCGAAGTGGATGTGAAAGACGGTATTGTTACGTTGAAAGGCACAGCAGAAACCCAGGCACAAAAGGATCTGACTACCGAGTACGCCAAGGATATCGAAGGTGTTAAAGACGTCAGAAATGAAACGACTGTAGCCAAGCCGGCAAAAAAAACCGCGACCATAGGCAGGAAAATTGATGACGCATCAATAACGACTCAGGTCAAAATGACCCTGCTTTATCATCGTTCAACCAGCGGCCTCAATACCAAGGTTGAAACCAAGCGTGGCGTAGTCACATTGACAGGCAAAGCCAAAAGTGCTGCCGAAGTAAATCTGGCATCCAAACTGGCCAATGACGTCAATGGCGTTAAAGAAGTCAAAAACCGGATGACTATAGAGTAATCCAAGCTGCTGATAAATATGAGCAACTTCATATTCCCTCTCCCACAGTGCCAACGTATCTGTAGGAGAGGGAATTTTTATAACTTGAAACAGATCGTTATTGCTGGGTTCCGTCATGAACGCATTTCACAACATACATAAGAAACCGGTCGTTTTATTCAATTTCATGCTGCAGGTAATGCGCGGATTCCTGAATAACAATGGTTTCCTGTTATCTGCCGCCGTTGCCTATTATACGCTACTGTCAATTGTTCCTCTTTCAATACTTGCCATCACAGTGCTTACAAACTTCATTGACGACCAACCGTTGATCCAAACCCTGTCAACCTATCTGGAACTGGTAATTCCCGGTTATGCCGCACTACTGACCGAGCAGGTCAGATCGTTCCTTGAAAACAGGAAAGTGGTCAGTGTTATAGGCTTTTTCGGATTACTGTTTTTCAGTTCCCTGGCCTTTTCCATGCTTGAAAATGCCATGTCGGTGATTTTCTTTCAGCCTATAAGGGCAAAGCGACGCAAATTTTTCCTCTCCGCAATTATTCCCTATATTTTCATTATCATCATCGGAATTGGTATCATTATCGTGTCGCTTATTGTTGGAACAATTGAAACCCTGGAAAGCAATCAATCGACGATTCTCGGCTGGAACCTGGTATTAGGGAGCGCAACAGGAACATCACTTTACATACTCGGTATTACGGGTGAGATTCTGATGTTCACTTCTATTTATCTGGTTATGCCTGTCACCAGGGTCAGATTCAGTCATGCGCTTGTGGGAGGCATCACGGCAACAATCCTGTGGGAAATCATCCGGCGGATACTGGTCTGGAACTACACCTACATATCCATGGTAAATGTGATTTACGGATCAATTGCAGTTACGGTAATCGCGCTACTTATCATAGAGGTAGTAGCCATCATTTTATTGTTTGGCGCCCAGGTAATTGCAGAACTAGGGCGAAACAGCAGCAAGCAGGATATGGGAAATTCAGAGCCATGAGAATCATCAAGAACATATGTATGCATGTTTTTT
>JBGSQR010000502.1:0-9918 GCA_041737975.1 Geobacterales bacterium
AAGGCTGCATTCTCAGCTTTGAGGATTGCTATAGCGGCATTACGTTCACTTGTGGAAAGTTTCAGTTTGTGGACAAGCTTTGTAAACTCAATCATGTCATTCATACTGCCCAGGACTGACTGGTAGGCCTTAAGTGTTTCAAGTACCGGTGTGTAATCACGTTCTATAACCTGTGAAATTATTTCAAAAAAATATCTCCACTTCTTGATGGCGATACGCAGTTCATGTCTTGTTTCGTGGCATTCCGGTCTGACTGAAGCGGCAAGCGCGTGTTGTATCGGTAGATACATCCTGATTGATGCATCTGAAAAGTATGCCAGCAGGGAGAATCTGTTGCTGTAAACGGCTGGGTTGCCATTCATCAAGGCAACCATTTCGCGTATCTGTTTATCTATTCTCTGATGATCGAATCTTTTGAGTGCTCCGGAAATTTGTTTAATTTCCCTGTCGCGCTGCTTACCCAATTTTATGGCAAGCCGGTTTTCCGTATGGGAATAATTTTTCATGTGAGACCGGAAGAAGGTAATGGCTTCATCCGTATTGCGCAAACCACCAAGCTTGCATGTCAGGTTTCTGATGGTTTTCTTGATCTCTTCAATCTGTCCTGTTTGTTCAATCGGTTCAAATAGATCCAGGACAGCTCTTAAGCGGCGTGAAGCGACTCGCAAGTCATGGATGTCATCCTGGCAGCATGTTTTAATTGCTAATCGTCGAATCCGGAGTAATTCTTCCCACAAGGCAAACAGAATGCAGCCGGAACGATGCAGCATGATGGCAGAGTCTGGCGGTATGTTCACGGATTTCAATGGCATGTGTCAGGATTTCAATTTGGGAAATGCCTTTTTGTATGATGTTATCCGTTTTTTGCCGGGAACAAGGTACCAGAGAAATGCAGCCGGTTTTTTAGAGGAATGCTGCTCAAGCTCCAGAGCAACACAGGAACCGGGCTTCATGGAAATTTCATCCTGTGTGTGACCCAACAGCTGCGCAACCAGTTGACCAAGCTGTGGCTCATGCCCTACCAGCATAACCCGCTTGGCAGCATGGCAACCATCCAGGTGTGTAATAATATCAACTATCTCTTTCCCGGGCAGAAGCAGTTCGCTGGCTACAACAATATTTTTACGGCAGGCTTTGCTGGCAACAATCTCAGCGGTTTGCGCTGCGCGGGTCAGCGGGCTGGTTATTGTCAAGCGAGGTTTGGGGCCGATCCTGGTAATTTGCGAGGCTGCCTTTTCAGCAACAGATCTTCCTTTTTCTGTCAGATAACGCCAACTATCCTGCAGACTGTCGGTTCCGGCAACTGCCTCGGCGTGCCGCATAATATAAAGAATCATTTATTTCCTCCAGATTGTTTTTTATTCAATTATATAGGGCAATTGTAATAATTCAATCAAGATATGCAGAGACACGCAATTGTAACATTCAGGGCCTTTGGATGTGTCTGACTATGTTTAGTGCCATGTGCAAAAAAGGGCTTCCTGATCTGGAAGCCCCATTGTTTCAACATTTAAATGGATTATTTACTTTTTCTTTTCAGCCTTTTTGATTTTCTTATCAACTTTCTTTTCTTTTGGAGTTTTTGCCGGTGCCTTCTTTTCAGCTTTTTTACTATCCACACCTTTGCTCATGATGTTCCCCTTGTTATTGCTAGTTGAGACGTTTAGCCAACATATAAAGCTAGATGTAGCATATCACTATTTGAGACTTTTGGGGGTATTGGTTGTTATTAAATATAATGTTCATTTCAAAAGAGCGTCTGCTATTGCCTGCAACTGGAGATCAGATAAGGCACCAAGAGATGCCATGCCGCCGCTGTTGTTAACAATTGCGGTTTTTATGGCAGAGAATGACCTGTTAAGTTTGGTTGAAGTTGCCAACAGTCCGTGACATGACTCGCAGTTTGACGCATATAACGTCGGTCCATTCACGGTAATATTCGTAGGAGGCTGATAGTTAGGATCAGGTACAGATGATGGAGAAGTTGATAGGGGGGCACTGCTGGGGTTTTTTACTGCCGCAGTCTGGCTTGAGTTGAATGAAACATTCATCGGGTTATGACCGCGTTGATCATTTGAATGGCAATTGTAACAGTTTTTATCATAAAGAATGCTTCCACCAACAACATTCCAGTTATGAGTATGGGCAGAGCCTGAGTTTGGATCGGAAGAAGTTAAACTCACACGCATTCCATTGTTTATGTCGATCATCTGCTGTTTGGTAAGTGCTATGACGTGGGAATGGCCATTGATAATAGTGCTTCTGTATTGATAGACAGTACTGGCAGGTGCTGCAGAAATGTCAGTAAATGGAATGCTGACCGTATGGGTGTGGCTAGTCGCGTCAGCCGATGATGCGACCGTTGACGCAGTCAATTTTACTGCCGGTTCATTTGTTTCCTTGTCACCGCAGCCAAATAACAGTGGTATTAACGCCAATAGTGAAAATAGAAAGACAGTTTTTATCAGATTATTCAATTAGTACCTCCAGATAATCCGTAGTTGATATTGCCTACTGAATATTTCATCAGAAAGTTGATAAAAACACAATAGAATAATAGGATCTTTTATGTCTTGTTGGGTGGCGTGTCATTTGTAATAAAAAAGGGCTACAGCATGTGCTGTAACCCTTTGAATTTATTGGCGGGCGATATGCGATTCGAACGCACGACCCCAGGCTTCGGAGGCCTGTACTCTATCCAGCTGAGCTAACCGCCCGCTTGCGGACACCCGATGCTACCATCTGGTGGATGTTAAGAATTACACTAAAAGGCCGGTCAACTCAAGTCAAAAATCTGTCAATTTATCGATTGCTTTGCTATATTAAAAAGCCAAGGAGATTTAGGGTTTTGCATTTAAGTACACCAGAACAGATAAAGCATAAAAATAAGATCCACGTTATCGGATTGACCGGTGGTATTGCCACCGGCAAAAGCAGTGTGGCAAGTTATCTGGAAGAACGTGGCTTTACTGTTATAGATGCCGATATACTGTCACGTGATGCAGTCGGGCCCGGTAGTTATTGTCTTGCAAAGATTGTTGACATTTTTGGATGTGATGTTCTTGCAGCGAATGGGGCACTGGATCGTAAGCGACTGGGAGTGATAGTTTTTTCTGATCCGGGAAAAAGAAAACTGCTTGAAGAAATAATCCATCCTGAAATCAGGCATCTTGCTAAAGAGCGTATTGCAGCAGCTGCAGCTGAGGGGCAAAGCATTGTGTTTTACATGGCACCTCTGTTGATTGAAGCAGGGGCAACGGATCTTGTTGATGAGATATGGGTTGTGACCGCTTCTCCTGAGGTGCAGTTAGAGCGTGTGATGATCCGTGACTGCATCAGTCGTGAACAGGCCGAAAAAATTATAACTGCACAAATGCCATTGAAAGATAAAGAGCGTTTTGGACGCGTTTTGATTGATAACAGCGGGACTTCGGATGATTTGTTACATCGACTTTCGGCTATATTGGATAAAGAGTTAGGGGAAAGACATTGACTGAAAAGAAACACATTTTGAGGCGCGGAACAGGTCCGGTAGCGCTGCCGGAGAATATAATGAATTGCTTTGCAGCGGTACCGCGCGGCACCGAGGAAATTGCTGCAGCTGAATTACAGGCGCTTGGAATTGGCAGTGCCGTTGTGCTACGTGGTGGTGTTTCATTTGTAGCAGATCGCGCCGGACTTTACCGTTCCAACCTCTGGTTGCGAACCGCCAGTCGGGTGCTGGTTAATCTGAGCACCTTTGCCTGCTCATCACCAGCCGAATTATATGCAGGTGTGCATGAAATAGCCTGGCACGAGATCATCAAGCCGACCATGACTCTGGCTGTGGATTGTACTTTGAGAGACTCCGCATTGACCCATTCCGGTTTTGTGGCACTTAAAACCAAGGATGCCATTGTTGATCGCATTCGTGAAGAGTGCAGCAGTCGTCCCAGTGTTGACACCGCTTCTCCGGATGTACGCATAAATATCCATCTGGCCAAAAATGTTTGTACTGTCAGTCTGGACAGTTCTGCAGATTCGTTGGATCGACGCGGATACAGGCTGGAGAGAAATGAAGCGCCTTTGCGGGAAACTCTGGCTTCGGCAGTTATTGCACTTACCGGTTGGGACGGTACCATACCGCTGGCTGACCCCATGTGCGGTTCAGGAACTATCCCGATCGAGGCCGGTTTGATGGCTGCCAGGATCGCACCCGGTCTGCACCGTTCCTTCGGCTTTGAGCGTTGGCTTGATTTTGATTCCGTATTGTGGGATCGAATCATGAAAGAGGCAAAGGATGGTGTCAGGGCGTTACCGCTGGGGCTGATAACAGGTTATGATCAGGATGGTCGTGCACTTCCAATCGCCAGACGCAATGCCGAGGCAGCCGGTTTCAAAGGTGAGATCCATTTTTTTAATACTGCTTTTAATTAGTTTACACCGTATGGTGATATGGGGGTTGTGTTTTTTAATCCGCCTTTTGGTAAACGACTGGGTGATGAAGAGGAACTAAAAGAACTTTATTGCCAGATTGGCGATATTATGAAAAAACGCTGCCGTGGTTGGACCGGCTACGTGTTGACCGGCAATCTGGAACTGGCCAAGTATATCGGACTCAAAGCGTCGCGCCGTTTTGTGCTGTTTAACGGGCCGATCGAGTGCCGTTTGCTGAAATACGAACTGTATTAAAAGGCAGGGACTTGAAACTGGGGATTAGGGACTGGGAAAGTCAAAAGCACTTTAAGCCTCACCAGTCCCCAGTTCCTAGTCCCCAACCCCGTTATTAAGGTTTTTTCAGCTTGTGACAGAACAAGCATCTGTTTTTAGGTGGATGGTTGGGTGGGAACGGAATCTTGTTTGTCAGGTGACAGGGCTCACAAAGCTTTTCAGCTTCACGTTTGTCTGGTTTGAACATAAACTTTTTTATAAAGGATGCGTCCGCACTCGGCGCATTACGGAAGGCTGTTTCGTAAACCTGCTTGTGAGAGTCGTTAATCGGCGTTACTTTTGTTTTCTCTTCGCTGCTGATGGCAATAAAAATACCTAGAACAGCCACCACAATCCCAATAAACATCCAATCCCGCTTATCAATTTTCATATGAGCATCCCGAATTTATTCAGATTTTATAAATGAAAAGTAAATCACAACCCCGCCGATAACCACACCACCGATTACAAACGGTATGACTGATCCCATGGACATTTCAGTGTTGTTGGCCATGTCGCCCGCAGGCATGGCAAACCGTACAATAAAGATCAGTCCGATAATGCTGAAAAGACTGAGTAAAATGGTTTTGGAACGTTTGTATACTCCGAAGAACAGCAACAGTGCCATGATGCAGAGCATGACCGGATTGGTGAAGATCTGCTTTAGTGTCATGGTCTGTAAGGTGTTCATCAGGTTGTCAGTTTCAAAAGGGCGAAGAAATTCTATTGTTTTTTCAGTAAATGTCTGTTTGTCCATTAGTCTCTCCAGAGTTATTGTTATGAACGGGTGAGATCATAATTCAAAAGACAATTATCAGCAATATAAATGAAAAAGCCCGACAATTGTATTGCCGGGCTTTTTAGCTTAACTAAGGAAGTCCATGACCTTGTCCAGGAATCCCTTTTTCATCGGATGGCTGTTTTCGTTGCTGTGGGCTGCAAACTCCTCCAGCAGATCACGTTGTTTTTTGCTGAGGTTGGTGGGTGTTTCAACCTTGATTATTACCAGTTGATCACCGCGTCCGTAGCCTTGCAGCGATGGAATTCCCTTGCCGCGCAGACGGTACATCTTGCCTGATTGGGTGCCTTCCGGAATTTTCATGGCTACTTTGCCGTCCAGTGTGGGTACTTCAATTTCGCAACCGAGGGCAGCCTGGATAAAGCTGATCGGGAATTCAAAGATGATGTTATTTTCTTCACGTTGGAAAATAGCATGTTCTTTAACGTTGATGGCTACGTAAAGATCACCATTCGGGCCGCCTTTTAGGCCCTGGCCACCATCGCCGCTGGATTTGAGGCGCGAACCGGTTTCCACTCCTGCCGGTACCTTGATCGAAAGCGTTTTGGTGTCCTTGATGCTTCCCTTGCCGCGACAATCAGGGCATGGATCGACAACGATCTTGCCTTCGCCGTTACATTGGCCGCAGCTTTTGCTGACACTGAAAAAGCCCTGCTGATAACGGACCTGACCGGCTCCTCGGCAGGTAGGGCAAACCTTTGGTTCTGTCCCCGGTTTGGAGCCGGAGCCATTGCAAGAACCACAACGTTTAGCAAATGGCACCTCAATTTTCTTCTCCACACCGAATGCCGCTTCTTCAAAGGTAATTTCAAGATTGTAGAGCAGGTCATCTCCGCGTCTGCCTTGCGTGCGTCCGCGTCCGCCTCCACCACCACCCCCGAAAATATCACCAAAAATATCGCCGAAGATGTCACCGAAAGGTGTTCCTGCACCAAAACCGCCGAAACCGCCGGAATAGCCACCTGCTCCAGAAACTCCGGCATGGCCGAATTGGTCATACTGGGCGCGCTTCTGCCCATCGGAAAGGACTTCATAGGCCTCTGTAAGCTCTTTGAATTTGTCCTCAGCGGCTTTGTCGCCTGGATTTTTATCGGGATGATATTGGATGGCCTGTTTGCGGAAGGCCTTTTTGATTTCAATTTCGGAGGCGTTCTTATGGACCTCCAGAATTTCATAATAATCACGCTTTTCAATGGTTGCCAAAATAATATCCTTTTAATGCGTATATATAACTGTAGGGGCGAGTTTAAAACCCGCCCCTACGTTTCACCTACTTATGTGAGATTATTACTTTTTCTTGTCGTCCTTGATTTCTTCGAAGTCAGCATCGACAACTTTGTCATCTTTGTGTGTTGATGAAGATGCCTGCTCGGCTCCAGGTGCTGCATCGCCTTCTTCTGCCGGTTTCTGGGCGTACATGGCCTCAGCCAGTTTATGAGCGGACTGGGCCAGTTCATCGGTAGCCTTTTTAATGGCTTCCGCATCTTCGCCTTCCATGACCTTTTTCAGCTCAGTGATTTTGTTTTCAATGTTGCCTTTTTCAACAGCATCGATTTTTTCACCAAATTCTTTGAGCGACTTTTCGGTGCTGTAGACCATGCTGTCGGCATGGTTACGGGCTTCGATGGTTTCACGGCGTTTTTTGTCCTCATCAGCATGGGCTTCCGCATCGCGTACCATCTTGTCGATCTCTTCCTTGGAAAGTCCGCTGGAAGCGGTAATACGGATCGACTGTTCTTTACCGGTACCCAGGTCTTTGGCGGAAACATGTACGATGCCGTTGGCGTCGATGTCAAATGTTACCTCAACCTGTGGAATGCCGCGTGGTGCAGGTGGCAGGCCGGTCAATTCGAAGTTGCCCAGTGTCTTGTTGTCACGGGCCATTTCGCGCTCACCCTGCAGAACGTGGATCGAAACTGCCGGCTGATTGTCAGCTGCGGTAGAAAAGACCTGGCTCTTGCGACAAGGGATGGTTGTATTTTTCTCGATCAGCTTGGTCATGACGCTTCCCAGCGTTTCGATGCCGAGTGAAAGCGGGGTAACGTCAAGCAGAAGAACGTCCTTAACATCACCCTTGAGTACGCCACCCTGAATTGCTGCGCCGATGGCAACAACTTCATCCGGATTTACGCCTCTATTGGGGACTTTGCCAAAAATGGCTTCAACTTTTTTCTGTACTGCAGGCATGCGTGTCATACCGCCAACCAGGATGACTTCGTCAATGTCAGCAGCTGTCAGGCCGGCGTCCTTGATAGCCATGCGGCAAGGTCCTTCCAGTTTGGAGAGGAGTTCTGCGCAGATGGACTCCAGCTTGGAGCGTGTCAGTTTCATGGTCAGGTGTTTAGGGCCTGATGCGTCGGCAGTAATGAATGGCAGGTTGATGTCGGTTTCCATGGAGCTGGAAAGTTCACACTTGGCCTTCTCTGCGGCTTCTTTCAAACGCTGTAGCGCCATTTTGTCGTTACGCAGATTGATACCCTGATCTTTTTTAAATTCGTCTGCGATCCAATCAATAATCAACTGGTCAAAGTCTTCGCCACCAAGGAAGGTGTCTCCGTTGGTTGATTTAACTTCGAAAACGCCATCGCCCAGTTCGAGAACCGAGATATCGAAAGTACCGCCGCCCAGGTCGAAAACGGCAACTTTTTCTTCTTTTTTCTTATCCAGTCCGTAGGCCAGTGCTGCAGCAGTAGGCTCGTTGATGATACGCAGTACGTTCAGGCCGGCGATCTTGCCGGCGTCCTTGGTTGCCTGGCGCTGTGAGTCATCAAAGTAGGCTGGTACTGTGATGACAGCGTCGGTAACAGTAACGCCCAGATAGTCTTCAGCAGTTTTTTTCATCTTCTGCAGAACAATAGCTGAAATCTCAGGTGGTGAAAAACGCTTGCCGCGTACTTCAACCCAGGCGTCAGCATTGTCTGCTCTGACAATTTTGAAAGGTGATATGGCGATGTCTTTTCTGACCGCATCCGAATCAAACTTGCGACCAATAAGACGCTTGATGGCATAAAGGGTGTTTTCAGGGTTGGTTACTGCCTGACGTTTGGCCTGCTGGCCCACCAGGCGCTCGTCACTATCTGAAAAAGCCACCATTGAAGGGGTGGTGCGGCTTCCTTCCAGGTTAGCTATAACCACCGGTTCTCCGCCCTCCATGATTGCTACGCAGGAGTTGGTTGTTCCCAGGTCGATACCGATTACTTTACTCATGAATGTTAATCCTCCTTGTTAAATCTTTCTCTTATTTAGAAATTAGTCATCGCTTGTTTAATATTCAAGGGCCAGTGTAAAAAAAATATTTATTTCGGAGCGACTGAAACCGAAACCATGGCAGGTCTTAGAAGTCTTTCCTTAATCATATAGCCCTTTTGGAATTCGGTTACTACTGTGTTTGGTGGGCAATCATCGGTCGGAATCTGTGACATGGCCTGATGGAAAGCGGGGTCAAAGACAGCGCCTGCTGATTCGATAGGTGTAACATTGACTTTTTTCAGGGCCGAGATCAGGATGCTGTGGGTCATACGAATGCCTTCCACCAGTGCGGCAAGGGTGTCTTCATTGGCATGTTCCAGGGCTCTTTCCAGATTGTCAACAACCGGCAGTATTTCTTCGATCAGGGATTTTGTGCCGTAGTTCAGCAGCTCTTCTTTTTCGCGGTTGGTGCGTTTTCTCAGGTTTTCCATGTCAGCGCGTTCGCGTAGAAAACGATCCCAGTTTTCTTTGGATTCGATCTCTTTTGCTGCAAGAAGTCCTTCAAGTTGGCTGATACGCTCTTCGGGGGTGGTTGGTTCAGTAGAAGCTGGATTTTCGGTTGCTTCCGTTACATTTTCCGTAGGGGCTGTGGCTGCAGTATTGATCTCAACTTTGTCATGTTTTTTCATAGTTCAAATCGTCCTTTGTTTTCTCAATGGTAATATGTTCGTTAGGCGCCGCTCAATAGTCGGCTGACAAGTTTTGCCGTATAGTCAACAATCGGGATGACACTGGAATATCCCATGCGTGTGGGACCGATTACCCCCACCATTCCAACTGTGTTACTGCTGGTGACAAAGCGTGATGTTATCATGCTGACACCGGCGGATCGGCTTACAGGCGTTTCTGATCCAATGTAGATATGAACGCCTTCGGCGGACATGCAACCACTCAGTAATTTCAGCAGATAACCTTTTTCTTCAAAGGTACGGTATATTTCCCGCATTTTGTTGACATCGTTGAATTCCGGCTGTTCAAGGATACGGGACTGGCCTTCCAGGAATACATCGTCAGGCCCGGTTGTAACGGCCTGTTCACTGATCTTCAGCGCCTGGGACATCATACGGTCATAGCGGACTTTCTCGTTTTTCATCTCTGAAAGAATCAATTCTCGCGCCTGGGAGATGGTCAGGCCCTGCATCAATTCATTCAAGTAATTTCCCATTTTAATGAGGTCATCC
>JBGSQR010000509.1:0-4121 GCA_041737975.1 Geobacterales bacterium
GCCATGCAGAACATTGCCTTCAAGAGCGATAAGCCTTTGAAAGCTATTTCTCCACGTTCACCATTCGCTTATGTTGGTGGAAGCATGGGCTTTGACGAAGGTCGTGTCATGCCAGAGCTGAACGTATCTACTCTGCGAGACAGAACCGGCAGTGTTGTCAAAGTTAACAACCCGAAGATGAAAGTTGCCTTCTTCACCGGCGACTCACTCAATTATTTCTATCCTGATACAGGCATGGATCTGGTTGAGGTTCTGACAGCAAACAACATCGAAGTTCATATCCCAAAAGACCAGAACTGCTGTGGTGTTCCGGTTCTTGTTCACGGCGATATTGATACTGTTCGTAAACTTGCCAAAAACAACCTGGACGCCTTTGACAAGACCGGATGTGAATACCTGATCACCGGTTGCGGTTCTTGTGGCGGCGCCTGGCAGCATGACTATGTAGATATCATGGCAGCTGATCCTGTCTATGGTCCAAAAGCTGAGTACTGGGCAAAAAGAACCTATGATATTTCCACATTCCTGACCCAGGTAATCAAATACCGCGTTCCGACCGGCAAGGTAGATTCCGTGGTAACTTACCACGATTCTTGCCACCTTAAGAAAACAATGAAAGTTTCCGAAGAACCACGTAACATCCTGAAGAGCATCCCGGGTGTTACATTCAAGGAAATGGCTGGTGCAGACTCATGCTGTGGAAGTGGTGGATCTTACGTTGTATCGCATTATGATACATCTTCAACCATCGGCAAGAAAAAGGCAGAGAACATCAATGCGACAGGTGCTGGCGTTGTCTCAACCGGTTGCCCGGCCTGTATGATGCAGATTCTTGACAACGTAAAACGCTTTGGCAAGAAACAGGAGACAACACACTACATCTCAATTCTTGCTGAATCCTACAGAAAAGAGAAAGCCGCGAAATAGAGCTTTACTCATTTGATTGCAACACATTGACACCTCCGATATTTCAAGAATCGGGGGTGTTTTTTTAAACTAAATATTGTGCCACAAACGCAGAAAAGGCCGGGAGTCTATCCCGGCCTTTTCTGTATCCATATTCAACTTAGGTTAATTCTTGTTGGCACGCTTACGCTTGGTCGGATCAAGCTCCTTCTTGCGCAGTCGAACCGACAGCGGTGTTACCTCTACCAGCTCATCGTCATCGATAAATTCAAGAGCCTGCTCCAGAGTCAGAAGACGAGGAGGAGTCAGCTTGATGGCATCGTCAGTACCCGAAGCACGTACGTTGGTCAGCTTCTTGCCTTTGCAGGGATTGACGTCCAGATCGTTGTCCTTGTTGTGCTGGCCAATAATCATACCACCGTAAACTTCGGTAGCAGCACCAACAAAGAGAGAACCACGGGGCTGGAGCGCATCAAGAGAATAAGCGGTTGTCTCGCCATGTTCCATGGCCATCAGAACGCCGTTTTTACGGCCCGGGATCTCACCTTTATATGGTGCATACTCATGAAAGGTATGGGTCATTACGGCAGTTCCACGGGTGTCTGTCAGCACATCACCGCGCAGACCGATCAGGCCGCGAGCCGGGATAACAAACTCCATACGGACCATCTCGCCCATTGGCGCCATGGCGACCATTTCGCCTTTACGCGGCCCCATTTTCTCAATAATTGCACCCTGAAATTCTGAGGCTACATCAACCACCAGATATTCCATTGGCTCGGTTTTAACCCCATCAACCACACGGATAATAACTTCCGGCTTGGAGACAGCAAGCTCAAACCCTTCACGGCGCATATTCTCGATCAGAATCGACAGGTGCAGCTCGCCACGGCCTGAAATCCTGAAAGTATCCGGGCTGTCCGTATCCTCAACACGCAAGGAAACGTTTGTACGCAGCTCTTTGGTCAGACGCTCGCGGATATTACGTGAAGTAACCCACTTACCTTCACGACCGGCAAAAGGCGAGGTGTTAACGATAAAATTCATGGAGAGTGTCGGCTCATCAATGGACACATAAGGCACTGCGATAGGATTTTCTGCAGAAGCAAGAGTTTCACCGATGCTGACATCTTCAAAACCGGCCACGGTCACAATGTCACCGGTTCCTGCTTCTTCAATATCTACCTGTTTGAGTCCTTCATAACCAAGTAGTTTGGTGATGCGGCCGCGAGTAATGGTTCCGTCTCTCTTGATCATTGCAACGGTTTCGCCAGCTTTTACACTGCCGTGAAAAATACGACCGGTTGCAATACGACCGATATAATCATTGTAATCAATATTAGCAATCAGCATCTGGAAAGGGGCATTAGCATCACCCTTTGGCGGGCGGACATTTGATTCAACCACTGCAAAGAGAGGCTCCATGCTGGATGATTCCACTGTGATGTCAAGCTTTGCATAGCCAAGCTTGGCACTGGTGTATACAACCGGGAAATCCAACTGATCATCGGTGGCGTTCAACTCGCAGAAAAGGTCAAAGACCATATTCAAAACTTCATCAGCACGCGCACCCGGTCGATCAATCTTGTTGATGACTACAATCGGCTTGAGTCCGAGATCAAGTGATTTTTTCAAAACAAAACGAGTCTGCGGCATAGGTCCGTCAAGTGCATCAACCAGCAGGAGAACAGAGTCGACCATCTTCAGTACGCGCTCAACTTCGCCGCCAAAATCGGCATGGCCCGGTGTATCAACAATATTGATCTTGTATTGTCCATGGTGAATGGAAAGACTCTTAGCCAGAATCGTGATTCCGCGCTCCTTTTCCAGGTCGTTGCTGTCCATCACGCGCTCGGTGATGGCTTAATTTTCGCGAAAAACACCTGCGTGGCGCAGCATTGCATCAACAAGAGTCGTCTTGCCGTGGTCTACGTGGGCGATAATGGCGATATTACGAATTCTTTCCTGCATGGTTTAAAGCTCCTCAATTCTCTCTTTTTTCAAAATAAAAGGACGGGCTTTACAGCCCGTCCGTAAGTTTATGCAGTATGGCAGTTTTTTATAATACTGGCAAGTTAATATCGCGTTACAATTTAATACTATAACCGGTTTTACGCAGCCAGTCCGCTATTTTTTTGCAATCTTCTTCTTTTTATTTACGGCCTGCTTAGCAGCCGCTGCTTCAGCCTCGGCCTTTTTTAACTCCTCTGCAATCCGGAGAGCCTCTTTTTCTGCTACTTCCTTTGCTACCGCAGCTTTTTCAGCAGCAGCTTTATCAGCAGCAATCCTCTGCGCCTCAGCCTTAGCTGCTGACTCGGCAGCCGCCTTTGCATCCGCTTCTGCCTTGAGTTTTGCCGCCTTAACAGCAGCAATCCTGTCAAGTTCAGCTTTTTCTGCAGCAGCCTTGGCCGCAGCGGCTGCTTTTTCTGCAGCCAGTTTTTCTGCAGCGATTCTTTCAGCCTCAGCTTTGGCTGCAGCCTTTGCTGCAGCAATCTTGACAGCCTGCTCGTATTTGGTCACTGACACTGTCATCGTATTAAAGAAGTCGGTATAAAACTGCGGGTCGGTAATATTACCTTCTTTTATGACCAATGTCTGATATTCGGTACCAGTAGGAATAATCGGGAGAATCCAGAGCAGCTTCCACCAGGTCGTGCTGGCACGATGGAGAATTGTCTGCTGACTTGCAGACATGGAAACATTAGTATCGCTATTTCCAAGGTCAGAAATATCAGCAGAAGCGTGAATATTATATGAAATTTCCGGATCGTCCTTATCCTGCATATTGCGTACAGCCTTGATTATGCCGGACTTGGTATCCGCATTTTCAACCGTAAAGCCCTGTTGAATGAAGGTCTGTTTGACAATCTTGAAGACCGGTTCCGCTGGTTGCGTATAGGTTTTCTGATTGTTGGTCAAGGCGGTCTGGCTGTTAAATGCCCCTTGATAAGCCTGTTGACTGGTTCCACAACCGGCCAAAGCAATAATTGCCACCAATAAAACCAACTGAATGAAACTGGTAAATACGTTTCGCATTTCTCCTCCTTCATTAATAAATTTATTTTATTTAGCACATTTACTTTAATTTTAACAAACATTTTTCTACAACCTACATATGTCAATAACTCACACTAAAGATCTAGTACAAAAACAAGATCAATAAATCATTCTACGCTTGACTATCTGAACTTGACACCATCAACCGACAGCAATAA
>JBGSQR010000545.1:0-2052 GCA_041737975.1 Geobacterales bacterium
TCCATGATGATCTTGTTCATTTCAGGTGTCAGTTCTGTTTCAGCCCATTTATTCAGTGCAATAAAGGTGGCCGCAAGCGATGTGCTCTCATTGATATATTTTCCAACCGTATTCAAAAAAAGTATGGTTTCTTTACCGAAGTCGCTGAGATCAATATCAGCTCTCAGTATGTCAGCGCCTGCTGATTCTTTAGGGGCAGCCTCTTCATCAGCACTTTTGATCAGCCTCCCCTTCAAACGCATTTTCTCCTGAGAGGATAAACCGAGAAAGCCTGCCATTTTACTGTAACCAAACTTGTTTTTCAGCAATTGCTTGTCATCTGTGACGCCTTCAGCCAAAATTATTGTCTTACCACTAGAAATTGAACCGGTCAGGTCATCATAAAACTTTTTATCACCCACATGAATCATACTCGTCAGCCGGATGGTTTTTTGATCCTTTTTATAGATACGCTCCGACATATATAATCCGCCAGGAGTAATTCTGATAAAGCCGGAGGTAGCCTTATCTGCATAGGCACTTGCTGAAGCAATTGTAAGCAGCACAAACACCACAGGTACGACTACAATACTTACGGCAGCATATTTAAGTGTATGTTTGAGGTTGAAAAAGCGGGACCCGAATACGGATAAGGGTAAGAGCAATCCTTCACCACCTGATTTCCGGGCGAATTCTATTGGCAGAAGGCAGAGCAGTACCTGGACAAAAGAACATATCAAACCATAAACATGGTTGTCCGCCAGAGAAGGAAATATCCAGGTACCCAGCAGGCTCCAGACAATAAAGGTGAGTAGCGGCAGCAAAACACGCTTGGGTAATCTGACGTCCAATACCAGCGCAAGGTAAACGGGCAAAGACATAAAAACTACCGTATTGGCGAACATCTCCCTTAATCCGGAAAGATTAGATGCACCCGCCATCAGTGTAAGCAGCTCATCAACAACTGAAATCAAACCATCGGCAGCAAACAAAATCAAAAACATATTGATAAAAAATCGCATTAATTCAGTCCATTTGTGGCTTAAATATTGTTTAGTTCGCAATAGTTGCATCGACCTTGTTAATTGTCAAGCCATCTTGAAAAGTGCAAAGTAGTAGAAAAATATTTTCGCTATATACTTTTACTGGACGACCAGAAAACTAGTATATATATTGAACCTCCAGTGAGGAAGCGCCCATGGATTTAAAACCGATCAAAACAAAAAAAATC
The DNA here is from genome assembly GCA_041737975.1 of Geobacterales bacterium. Classification (GTDB taxonomy): domain Bacteria; phylum Desulfobacterota; class Desulfuromonadia; order Geobacterales; family Pseudopelobacteraceae; genus JBGSQR01. Next base: position 1,211 of record JBGSQR010000545.1, read on the forward strand.
TATGAAGAGATTGTAGAGCAGATCAAGCAACTGATGGCTGATGGAAATCTGAAGCCAGGCGATAAGCTCCTCTCCGAGCGTGAACTGGCCGAACGTCTGCAGGTCAGCAGGGCTTCGGTGCGTGAAGCGATCCGGTCGCTGGAAATGATGGCTTTCGTTGACATCAGGCCAGGCGACGGGACTTTTGTAAAAAGCACAAATACTGATGATATAATTCTACCGCTGGCAATGTTTCTGGCCGTTGAGAAAAGTTCTCTGCTGGACATGCTGGAAATCCGCAGGATTTTTGAGACGGCTGCTGCCGGCATGGCCGCAGAAAGAGCGTCTGAAGAGGAAATTGACCAAATTCGTATTGCTTACGAGAAAATGAAGGAAAGTATAAACTTTCACGATTCTGAAAAAGGCGAAGAGTATGACACCCTCTTTCATTACTCAATTGCTGAGGCGACACACAACAATCTGCTGATCAGACTTTTCAGAACCATTTCCGAAGACTTTTCCCGCTCCATATCTGCAGCAAGAAGACAACTCTTCCTAGACGAACACAATCCTCAAATCATCCTTGACCAACACCGCAAGATCTATGAAGCCATTAAGAACCACAACTCCCAAATAGCCTCCAGCGCAATGCTGGAACACCTCACCTACGCTGAAAGAGAACTAAACAAAAAAATGGTGAAAAAAACGGCTATTTACACCTGACCATCTTTTAAACCCCACCACCACTTGCCGTCATGAAAATCTCATATATATTTTATTAACTGTTGAAATATTTCGTTTGACAATTTTTTTAATAGATGAAAATATAGGTTAAGTGGTCTGACCACTAGACAGGCTAGATG
>JBGSQR010000564.1:0-3783 GCA_041737975.1 Geobacterales bacterium
GTTTATTGTGAACAAGGTGCGGTTCTAATCCATATTTATATTGATGGGGTCTCTATGGATAAGGTTTCTCTCTACAGACAGCTAATCAGTCATGAGGTTTTTCCTGCCCTCGGTTGTACTGAGCCGACTGCGGTGGCTTATGCTGCAAGTGTTGCAGCTTCAAAGCTGTCAGGACCACCGGAAACGGTGCAGATCATAGTTGATGCCGGAGTTTTTAAAAACGGTTTTGCCGTTACAGTACCAAACACTGGTGGAGAACGAGGCAATCTTATTGCAGGTGCTTTGGGCGCATTGGTCGCAAGGCCTGATTTGAAGATGCAGATCCTTGAGGGGGCTGATGAGACCAAACTGAAGATGGCCCGGGAAATGGTTCAGGAGAAACGTGTTTCTATTGCTATGGATGCACTGAAAACAGATCTTTATATAGATGTTACCGTGACTTCCGGTGCTGATAGTTGCCGGGCTGTTCTGGAGGGTGGGCATACCAATCTGGTGCTGCTGGAGAAAAACGGTGAGGTTTTGTATGAGTCGAACAGTCCGCAAGGCGAAAAAAGCGGGCATGAATACCGTGAGTTGCTTTCTTCTCTGACACTGACCGATATGCTTGATCTGCTGGATGATCTGGACAAGGCTGATCTGAAGTATATTCAGACCGGTGTTATTATGAATCTGACCATTGCAGAGGCTGGAAAGAAGCTGAAAAAGGTTGGATTTTACATGTCTGATCTGCTTGGACGGGGGCTGCTCATGGATGATGTCATGTCATCCAGCAAGATTTTAACCGCATCAGCCTCGGATGCCAGGATGTCAGGTTTGTCCTACCCGGCCATGTCCAGTGGCGGCAGCGGAAATCAGGGTATTGTTGCAATTCTGGTTCCCTATAATGTGGGCAGGCGATTCGGTATTGATGATAATACGATTCTAAAAAGTATCGCACTGTCACATCTGATCAACGGTTATACTAAATGTTTCACCGGCGACCTGTCACCCATTTGCGGCTGTGCCATCGCCGCAGGTGTGGGCGCTGCCGCAGCAATTGTTTATCAGCAGGCCGGAAAAGATCTGGAGAAAATAACCCTGGCCGTCAATACGCTGATCAGTGATCTGGGAGGCATGCTTTGTGACGGTGCCAAGGGTGGATGTGCTTTGAAAGTGGCCAGTTCAACAGAGTCTGCGGTTCGAGCTGCCTATATGGCGATCAATGGCCACGGTATTACCGAAGAGGAAGGGTTTGTTGGACGTACCGCTGAAGAAACCATACAGAATTTGAGTAAGATCAGCGACAAGGGTATGGCACTTGTTGATGCAACCATGCTGCAGATCATGCAGTCAAAAAAAGACTGAAACTGTAGGCTCTTGCAAAACTGTATCGTTGTGACATTTTGCAAAAGCTGCACTGGATAATTTAATGCAATCACTATGGATGCTTTTTGCCACGTTTACCTTCTCAATTATGGGATTGTGTATAAAGCTGGCTTCCAACACATATTCGACTTCCGAAATTGTCATGTATCGCGGTGCCGTAGGCATGGTGTTTGTTTATGGAATGATGCGATACAATCGCCAGTCCGTGGCAACCAGTTACCCGTGGCATCATTTATGGCGTGGAGTAATCGGGGTTACGGCCATGTGGCTCTGGTTTTATTCCATCGGCAAGCTTCCTTTGGCAACAGCCATGACCCTCAATTATATGTCACCGATCTGGATGGCGGTAATTCTGTTTATAGTCGGATTATGGCAGCGAAAAACACGATTTGAGTGGGGTCTGGTTTTTGCCGTTACTATGAGTTTTGTCGGTGTGATCATGCTGTTGAGGCCGTCATTCCATGCAGATCAGCTTTTAGGCGGAATAGTCGGATTGATCTCCGGTGTGGCGGCGGCATTTGCCTATCTGCAGGTCAAACAACTTGGAATGCTTGGGGAATCGGAGTCGCGCGTTGTATTTTATCTTTCCGTAACCGGGTTAATTGCCGGCTTTTGTGGAACTCTTTTGGAATATGCCAATGCCGGGATAGGCATGATCGCCTGGAATGCACACAGTTCAAAAGGGCTTCTGTTGCTACTGACAATAGGAGTCACGGCGGCAATAGCCCAGGTTGCCATGACACGGGCCTATCAACATGGCAAGACACTTGTGACTGCCAATCTGCAATATTCTGGAATTATTTTTTCCAGTATCTGGGGGGTGCTGTTTTGGGGTGATATTCTGGTCTGGATGAGTTGGACAGGTATCGTGGTCATCATGTGCAGCGGGATATTTGCAACCTACTACAATCTACGCAATCGTGCATCGGTACAGCCTGATTCGGCAGCTGCCGCCGCCGAATCAGACCCGATTAAAGAAGAGCTCTAAATCATTATTTTGAACCATCAGACTTGACTGCGTTTTTTATTTCGCTGCCAACCTTTTTAAAACCCTGCCTGGTTTCCTGTCCGGCAGTTTTTAGATCCTGCTTGATTTCTTTGCCGGCCTTTTTCAGAGCTTCTTTGGTTTCGCTGCCAACCTTTTGTGCCCCTTCCTTAATGTCGGTGCCGGCTTGTTTTATCGCCCTGACGGTTTCTTTTCCCGACTCTTTAGCGTCTTCTGTCAAACTGGCGGCAAGACCTGCAACCGGAACAGACAGTGAAATCATACAAATGATAAGTTTAAACTTCAAAGACATGTTCTTTCCTTTCAGTTCTATCTGTAAGGGTTGTCATGATGTTTCTTCTGCTTCTTATGCTTTTTGTGCTTTTTGTAATGCCCCTTATGTTTGCCTTGATCGTGACGCTCGGTTCGTTCGTGAACAACAACCCGTTCCCTTTCCACTACAGTCACTCGTGGTGGAGGAGGTGGAGCCGGTGTGCCGACCTGTACCCTGACATTTGGTGTGCTTACATCTACTCCAACCGAGGGATTTGAAGCATAGGCCATGCCTGCCATGGAGAGGATAACTACTGAACTTACAAAAGCTGATTTTTTGAGTTGCATTTTCTTGTTTCCTTTCATTTATTACAGTTTCTACCGCGACAGTTTACCTGCAAATATAAAAAGCCGGGATGCCGAAGTGATATTTCGGCATCCCGGCTGTCTCTGTATTCCAATTCCAGATCAAAGCCCCACCTTCGTTGGCTCGTCTTCGGCTCCTCAACGTACTGCGTGTACGCCTTCGTCGCCTCAATCCTCGCCGCCTAGGTGGCATCTTTGATTTGAAATTGGAAAAAGACCCTATGGGCTTTCCGCCCCATCCTCACGAATGGTTTAGTATTATCGTTTATCCAGCATGTTTACCGGGCAATATTACTGTTACCAAGTTTTAAAGTCAATGTCCGTTTTGTTTAAACTCTTTAATATCAGTGGTTTGGGCTGATGTGCTATGTGGTGGTTTAAGGGTGTCAGGCAGTTTAACTTGGAAAATGACTCACAATTTAAAAGTATACTCGTATAAAAAAATTATTAACAGACTGTTTTTTTAGATTATTGATGTTATATTTTAACCAGATGGAAGAAGTACAAAGCACAAAAAGGGGGGCGTATATGACTGACGAATCTCCACCAGGCCAGACAATACATATTCAGAAGAAACAAATCCGGAGAATATTAGGACCGGAATAAACCTTGAAAAGGTAAACAGTAATTATAAAAAATGAAGGCCACCGAATAAATTTGGTGGCCTTTTCATTTGATTGCAACTGCAGGTGCTTAAAATGGCCCGGATTATTTTCTATATTGGCGAAGTACTTCCGGTGTCATGCGTTTAATGTTTTCGATACGGGTCGTATCGGAAGGGTGGGTACTTAAAA
>JBGSQR010000034.1:0-5322 GCA_041737975.1 Geobacterales bacterium
GCCAATCGGCCAGAACCACACACCACCACTTATCCAGCCACTCATTTCATCGCCCACCCATCAGCCTGAATGTATTCATCATAACAGTTCTTTTCTCTGCTCATATTGAGTCGATCAGCTATCCGCCGAAATGTTGTCGAACCTTTGCAGCTATCTGGGGGTCCGTCATATTGTCAGCTGTTTCAATACTCGAAATGCGGTCACCGAGTTTTTTTTCTTCAAGGCGTGCTTTAAACTCACCCTTCGCCTCCCCGGGGCCCATTATCAGAATGGACTCTGCATCACAGATGCAGTTAATCACCTCATCGTAAAATGTGTTGAGTTGAGCGCTAAAAACTCTTTGCTGACTGCCATCCGCGGGTACTTTCTGCGCTTCAAAATTAACCTGAAGAGGACTGCTGTCCGTACGTCTAAGCTGTTTTTCAGTATTTGAAGTTATCTGCTTGATCTCTTCTCCTGCGTTAGAAACAATTACTACTATTGCCTGTCTGTGATCGATCCATAAACCTGCATTCGTTTTCATGTCCGACTCCTTTTCGACTATTTAGTCGTGTTGCTTTTGTCTTGAATGTAGTCAGGCAAACGCTGGATAGTGCGCTCATCACTCCTCAGTTTCATCCGGTTCGGTCGGAGTCGAATCGATTTTGTGACCCCGCTTATCGTTTATCTTTCCCATGGTGCTTTCGATCAATCGGGATAATTTGTCTGCTGCTCCGTTGACGGCCTGTTCCAAGGTTAAGGCCTGATGAGTGGCCGCAATAGGCTTACGCCCTTCGAGTCGAGCTTCCATAGCGCACCGCTGCCCGCCTTTGCCATCTTTTTTATCACTGTTTTCATCGCTCAGGTGAACCTCCACCCTAGTGATATGATCTCTGAACCGACTCAGGGCATGTTCTGTTTCGCTTCTGACATAGGCTGCCAGTGCTTCGTTGCCATCGATGTTACGGTCGGTATTGATTTGAATCTGCATGGTGACCTCCCTTTGATTTGCTGAATTAAATTGTGTTCGGCAGGTACTGAGTATTTCACCTGAAGCTTAACGATATACTGTTATTATACCCACAGATTACGCATTTATTATGTTCTAGACATAAATAAGGTGCAATTAGCTAGCCAGTCCATTGATGAAGAGCTTTGGGATGCAACTATTTGATTAAGCTTGTAAATTTAACACGGAGGGGACTGGAGAGAGGACTGCTATCGTAAAATCCGTCACATATGGCGTAACTGTCAAATGGTACGGATCATATTAAGGCAAGCATTCACTCAAGAGGCATGACGTTTGCTCCGATCGATCAAATATGAATCATCACCAAAAGATCATCTTTCAGCTCTCTGACAAAACTTCGGGCCTGAGTGAATCCACCTCTGCCCGCACCAGCGGCAGGCAATCCGGATACTCGCGCTGCAGGAATTCAACTAGTTTTTCCCGCACATGGCAACGCAAGTCCCAGGCATCCCCGGAATTTTTTGCACTGATCAATGCCCTTAGCACCACCGTCCTGTCGGTTGCTTCCAGAACTACCAAGCCGGATGTCTTTCCATCCCAAAGATCAGAATCAGCCAGTATGCTCTCTAGCTCGGCTCGAACCGCTGCCACCGGTACCCGATAGTCGCAGTGCAAGGTCACGGTGCCGAGCAGCTCGGCTGAATCCCGGGTCCAGTTCTGGAACGGTTTTTCCAGAAAATAGGTGATTGGCAGTACCAAGCGCCGCAAATCCCAGATGCAGACTACCACGTAGGTCAGTGTGATCTCCTCAATGCGCCCCCACTCACCTTCGACAATTACCACATCATCGAGCCGGATCGGCTGGGTGATGGCGATCTGGATGCCTGCGATGAACGTTGCCAGACTGCGCTGGGCGGCAAAACCGATGATTACACCGGCAATCCCTGCCGATGCAAGCAGACTCATTCCCACCTGCCGAACCTTGTCGAAGGTCATCAGCATACTTGCCCCGGCAATAATGAGAATCAGTACCATGGTGATCTTGACTAGCATGTTGATTTGTGTGGACACTGCCCGTGCCTTGAGGTTGTCGCTGGCGGTAACGTCGTAGCGCAGAAGAACCATCTCCTGCAAGCCCAGGATTGTTGAAGAGAGCAGCCAGGCAATAGCGAAAATCAGAGTCAGACTGCAAAGGTGCTGCAATAAAGAAACTAAACCATCCGGGAACTGTAACGTGGGCAAAGTCAGCAGTATCGCCAGAAGCGGCAGCAGTAGTTTGGCCGGGTGACGCCAGCGCTGCACCAGGGTCTGATGCAGTGAGGTGTCAGGACGGGCGGCAAAACGTAAAAGGACCTTGAACAGGATGACATACGCGAGCAGGCCAAGCAGAACCGAGCCAGCCAGTGATACCGAAGAAACTACGGCTGTTGGCAATTCGTTGAGACTACCGAAGTTTTGAAAATATTTCATGAATCTGCTCCTTGGGAGAAATCACTGCCAGGTAGTTTATAATCCGAATGACAGGTGACCGAATACTTGCTCATCTGTTTTGAAATGTTATCCGCGTCTATACCCAACAATTTTTGCTGACAGCCTTACCGTTATTTGAGGGACAGTTATATATCCGAGATGCGGTTACTGTGGTTGTTCGCCCATCATCACAACCACCTGATGTTTAACCAGACCATTCTTCAGCGGTATCACATTGTCCGGCAAACGCCTGCCATCAATCTCTATCCACGCCACTCCATGCTGCACGCCCTGCGGGTTCTGTACCTGAATTTCAAAAACAGTATCGTTGTGGCGATAGTTGATACTGAAGTTCTTCCATGAGGCCGGGACAACCGGATATATCTCCATCTGCTCACCACGTAGTTTTAATCCGATGACCTCTTCAACCCAGGCCCGATACATCCAGGCTGCCGATCCGGTATACCAGGACCAACCGCCCTGTCCGACGCGGCCAGGCAGACGGTACACATCTGCCGCAACCACGTATGGTTCGACACCGTAATGCCAGACTGATGCCTCATCGCGGGCATGTTCGATCGGGTTGAGTAGCCGCAATAACTGAAGTGCTCTTTCGCCGTCACCTTTACGGGCCATGGCCATGGCCATCCAGATGGCTGCATGGGTATACTGGCCGCCGTTTTCGCGCACACCTGGCGGGTAACCTTTTATATAGCCGGGGGAGGGTACCGTCTTGTCGAATGGTGGTTCAAACAGCAGAACAATCCCTTCATTCTGCAGGACAAGATGTTGCCAGGCCGATTCCAGAGCCTGATCTGCCCGCGCCGGGTCAGCAACGCCTGAAAGCCAGGCCCATGATTGGGGCAGGGAGTCGATTCTGGCCTCCATGTTTGCGGCAGAGCCCAGTGGGGAGCCATCATCGAATGTACCGCGCAGATACCATTCGCCATCCCAGCCGGCCAGTTCAGTACGCTTGATCAAAGCCGCTCTGTCTGCCAGATAGGTTGTACTCAATTCCGTTTCCTGAAGCAGATCAGACAGCTCTGACATCCCTTTCAGCAGATCACACAGGAACCAGGCCAGCCAGACACTCTCACCTTTTCCTTTGCTGCCTACCAGATTTAATCCGTCATTCCAGTCTCCGGTGCCGATTAACGGCAGCCCGTGGGGGCCAATAGTCAGCCCGTGACTGACCGCACGCCGACAGTGTTCAAAGAGTGAAGATCGTTCAAATGTGACCTCCGGTGTTGAGAAAACCTCGTGCTGATCCTGATTCAATAACGGTGCATTCAGGAACGAAATCCCCTCGCTCAGAATTTCCAGATCGCCGGTTGTCCTGACGTATTGGGCAACCACATAGGGAAGCCAGAGCAGGTCGTCAGTAATACGGGACCGGATGCCGGCTCCACTTGGCGGATGCCACCAGTGCTGCACATCCCCCTCCTTGAATTGCCGGCCGGCAGCCAGCAGGATCTGGGCGCGTGCCAGTTCCGGTTTTGTGTAAAGCAATGCCATGACATCCTGAAGCTGATCGCGAAATCCATAGGCTCCTCCGGACTGGTAAAAACCGGAACGTCCCCAAATTCTACAGCTCAGTGATTGATACTGCAGCCAGCGATTAACCAGCAGATCAGCAGCCAGTTCGGGAGTATGGATTTCAATTGATCCCAGCAGCGTATCCCACCAGGCTTTGGTTTGTTCCAGCGCATCATCGATACTTTGCTCGTCGCGATAGCCCTGCACCAGGCTTCTGGCTTCGGCAACAGAGGCTGTCTGACCCAGCATGCAGTTTATGTTGCTGCTCTCGCCCGGATAAAGATCAATGGAGACCCGCAGTGCTATGCAGGGATCTAATCCTGCGCCGCAACGTTGTGACAGTCCGATGTATTCCATACCTGCCGGGTTGGCCAGTGTGCGGTTACGACCGATGAATGTGGTCCTGTCGCCCCCGAAAGACTCAGCCAGCGGTGTAATGGCGGCAAAAGTGATTCTATCTCCATATTCAGGATGGTAGCGGTTACGTGCCAGCATTGAGTGCGTCTCAGTATCCCAGTTGGTAACCACATGCATCTGTGATGTTTCACGGTTTTCACCGAGAGTAAGTTCCACATAATAGGTTACGGACAGCCGCCGTTTGCGGGATGAGGTGTTGGTCAGCTTTAACTTCTGCAGCTTGACCGGCTTTCCCCCGTTTTCATCCACAGGAACAAATACAGTCAGCTCCTGTTTGATGGCGTTGCTGTTATGTTCGAAGACCGTGTAACCGGCTCCGTGTCTGGCGCGGTAAGCGCTGTCCTCCCGGATCGGTGAAGCTGTGGGCGACCAGAAAACCCCGCTTTCCTCGTCGCGGATATAAAGCACTTCCGAGGCCGGATCCAGTACCGGATCGTTTGACCAGCCGGTCAGGCGATTGCGCTGGCTGTTACCGAACCAGGTGAATCCTGATCCGCTTTCGCTGACTATGGTGCCAAAGTCCGGGTTGGCCATGACATTTACCCATGGTGCTGGAGTGTTACTGTCCGGTGCCAGATAAATGGCGTATTCATGGCCATCATGGGTGAACCCTCCCAGGCTGTTGAAGTAGTGCAATTCCAGGAATGGCAGCGGTGTTGATGGTTCCCGTTGGAACCTTTTGGGCACCAGCAGTTCCAGCAGTTCCGGAATTTCAACCGGCACACCCAGTTGTTGCGGCAATGTACCGCGTGCTGCAACTAATACGATGCTGGCCGCCGTCTTGAGTAGCTTTTGATCCTCTTCCGGAATCTGTGACTCACTTTTGAGGAAAATCCGTCCAGGTCGATTTGTGACCGCAGAGAGCGAATGGATGTGGATCAGCTGTTCCAGGCGTTGCTGGAGCGGTTTGTCATAGCTTTCCGCTTCCTCGTTGAGTATGACAAGGTCAG
>JBGSQR010000529.1:0-6507 GCA_041737975.1 Geobacterales bacterium
GGAGAGAATCACAGCAATCTGCTTGCTCGGCGGAACTTCCATCTCTCCGCGAATATTTCGGATACCATTGATAACATCCATAACCCGTTCCATATTGGCAGCGGCTTCGGGAAAGTTCAGCTCGGAACTATATGCAGGATATTCAGCCAACATAATGCTTTCCGGTCCCGAATCCCCGGTTCCCAGTCCCTGCTTTTTAGGCAGCGCCTGCCAGATCTCTTCAGTGATGAACGGCATGAACGGATGTAGCAGACGAAGCAGATTCTCAAGAGTATACCAGAGAACATACTGTACAGTTTGCTTGCGTTCAGGGGTGCCATTGTATAGGTCCTGTTTGGAAAGTTCCAGATACCAGTCGCAGAACTCGCTCCAGGTAAACTGGTAGAGGGTCATGGCACTTTCGTTGTAGCGGTAGCCGCTCAAAGTCTCATCTACTGACTTGGCCGTTTCGTTTAGTTTATGCAGAATCCACTTGTCTCCCTCGGAGAATACAAGTTCTTCCATTTTAACCGCATTCGGATCAAACCCTTCCAGATTCATCAGCGTAAAACGGGCGGCATTCCAGACTTTGTTACAAAAGTTGCGGTATCCGGCAATGCGTTCTTCTGCCAGCTTGATGTCGCGTCCCTGAGCGGCAAAGGCGGCCAGGGTGAAACGGAAGGCATCTGTACCGTACTCTTCGATGATGGTCAGCGGGTCAATCACATTACCCTTGGACTTGCTCATTTTCTGCCCCTGGGCATCGCGTACCAAGGCATGAATATAGACGTCCGTGAACGGCACCTCTTTCATAAAGTGCAGTCCCATCATCATCATTCTGGCAACCCAGAAAAACAGGATGTCAAATCCGGTTACCAGGCAGGCGGTTGGATAGAAAGTTTTTAACTCTTCGGTGTTTTCAGGCCATCCCATGGTTGAGAAAGGCCAGAGCGCCGAGGAAAACCAGGTGTCCAGAACATCAGTTTCCTGGCGTATTTCGTCACTGCCGCAATTGGAGCAGTGGGTTGGGTCGGTCATGGCCACGTTGATGTGGCCGCAATGGTCGCAGAACCAGGCCGGAATGCGGTGTCCCCACCAGATCTGGCGCGAGATACACCAGTCGCGGATGTTCTCCATCCAGTCGTAATAGGTGTTTTCCCACTGTTTGGGCAGGATACGGGTTTTGCCTTCCTTGACCGCAGCCAGTGCAGGTTTGGCCATTTTTGTGGCATTGACATACCACTGCAGGGAGAGATAAGGCTCCACAACGGTTTTGCAACGGTAACAACCGCCTACTGACATGGCGTGATCATCAATTTTTTCCAGCAGTCCGGCAGCTTCCAGGTCGGCAACAATCTTCGTTCGGGCGGCAAAACGGTCCATTCCTTCATATTGATGACCGGCGGCATTGATTATGCCCGATTCATCTAGCACATTGATCCGGTCCAGGTCGTGACGCGCACCAACTTCAAAGTCGTTGAAATCGTGGGCCGGGGTGATTTTGACAACGCCGGTACCAAATTCATGGTCCACATAGCTGTCTGCAATAACCGGAATTTCACGGTTGATCAGCGGCAGGATAACCTTTTCGCCTACCAGGTCCTGATAACGCTCATCGTAAGGGTTAACTGCAACGGCAGTGTCGCCAAGCATGGTTTCCGGCCGGGTGGTGGCAACAACCAGGAATTTGCCCGGTTGACCGACAATCGGGTAGCGGATGTGCCAGAGGTGTCCTTTTTTGTCTTCATGCTCAACTTCGATATCTGACAGAGCCGTGTGACAGCGCGGGCACCAATTGATCAGTCGGTTGGCGCGGTAGATCAGTCCTTCTTTATAAAGGCTGACAAAGACAGTGCGCACAGCCTTGGAAAGGCCCTCGTCCATGGTGAAACGCTCCCGTTCCCAGTCACAGGACGCACCCAGGCGTTTGAGCTGGCCGATGATCTGACCACCGGACTCGGCCTTCCATTTCCAGACCCGCTCGATGAATTCTTCGCGGCCCAGTTCGTGACGGTCCCTGCCTACGGCTGCCAGTTGGCGCTCGACGACATTCTGGGTGGCGATGCCGGCATGGTCTGTGCCCGGCATCCAGAGTACATTGTAACCCTGCATTCTTTTCCAGCGGCAGAGGATGTCCTGAAGGGTATTGTTGAGGGCGTGGCCCATATGAAGAGCGCCGGTTACATTCGGCGGAGGGATTACTATGCTGTAGGCTTTTTTGTCAGACGTGGCAGCAGCATGGAAATAACCTTTACCTTCCCATTCCGCATACCACCGTTTTTCAACGTCATGAGGCTCATAGCCTTTTGCAAGTTCTCTTGTCATTTTTAAGTGCACCGTTCCTGATTTTTAATTGATTAACCAATATATGAAAAACAGGGCGAATATGCAACATCCCCCTGCAAAAAAAATGATTTAATGAGGCTTGACTATTTGCAAATAAGAGTAACAATTCAAACAATAAATCAGATCTGTTCTGAACTGACCGCTTCAGGAGGTAACTTATGTTTAATAATGCTTCGATAGCAACCAAGATGACCGGTACTTTTATGTTTGTCATCCTATTGACAACAATTGTCGGTGTCTATGCCATTGTTCAGAATGGGCGACTTTCTTCACTTACCGGGCAGATAGCTGCCAGTGATCTGCCCAGTATTAACCATGTATCAAATATAGACGGATTTGTAGGTAGTCATCGGCGGGGCGAGCTTTTGATGTTTTTGGTGAAAAGTAATGATGACAGAGAAAAATATTTCAAGCGCAATGAAGAGGCTGTGGAAAAACTACAGAAGGAATTGGCTGCATATGAGAAAATTGCCGATGCTGCTGACGAAAAAAAACAGCTGGTTGAATTCAAGCAGGCCTGGACAGCTTACCTGGCGGAATATCCTAAATTGAAAGAGTTGGCTGTAAAGGGAACAGTAGATGATGAGGCTGTTAAGGGGATAATGGGTGCTTCAAGCAAGACATTTAACCAGGCACTTGCCGCTCTAGCGGATCTTAAAAAAATAAATATGGAGCAGTCCCAGAAGGCCAGTCAGAAGGCCGTTGATGTTGCAAGTACAACACGGATCTGGATAATTATTCTTGTTGGTCTGTCTGTTCTAATCGGCATAACATTGGTACTGTTTTTTGCGCGTGCACTGAGTGCACCCCTGAAACGTCTGGCTGCAGATGCCGGTCAGGTGGCCTCAGGTGACTTGGGAGTTGAGGTTCATGTGGATTCACACGACGAGATCGGGCAGTTGGCCGAGTCTTTCGAAAAAATGATTGCCAACCTGCGTGAAATGATCGGCATGCTGGCTGACTCCTCCAGCCAGGTCTCTGATTCTGCAAATGAAATGCAGGCCAGTGCAGTTCAGATGGCCGATGGGGCAGAGAGAGTTGCCATGCAGGCCACAACAGTGGCAACCGCCAGTGAAGAGATGTCTGCCACATCCGGTGATATTGCCCAGAATTGCCAGATGGCTGCGGAAAGTGCCCAGCGGGCCAACCAGGCTGCCCAGCATGGTGCAGCTGTTGTGGAAAAGTCAATTGAGGTTATGCAGCGCATAGCGGAACGTGTCCAGTCGTCTGCTACAACCGTCGATACGCTTGGAAAAAGGTCTGATGAAATTGGAGCGATTGTCGGGACGATTGAGGATATTGCTGATCAGACCAACCTGCTGGCATTGAATGCCGCCATTGAGGCCGCCCGTGCCGGTGAGCAGGGACGCGGTTTTGCCGTTGTTGCTGACGAGGTTCGTGCGCTGGCCGAACGAACCACCAAGGCCACTCGCGAAATCGGCCTGATGATCAAGGCTATCCAGCAGGAAACCCGGTCGGCCGTATCTGCTATGGAAGAGGGGGTTTCGGAAGTTGAGCAGGGTACAGCCGAAGCTGCACGGTCCGGAGAGGCGCTGCGAATGATTCAGGATGAGATTAATGACGTAAATATGCAGGTTCAGCAGATTGCAACAGCAGCAGAAGAACAGACCGCCACTACCAGTGAAATCAGCAGTAATATTCACCAGATTACAGATGTAGCTCAGAATTCGGTTGACGGTGCCAGGAGAACTTCCAATGCTGCCCAGCATCTTACCAGGTTGGCGGCAGAACTGGAACGTTTGGTCAGTCAATTCAAGCTCTCCGAATCCGGGAAGCTGATTGTTTGGAGTAAGAGTTACAGTGTCGGTGTTGATGTCATGGATCAGGAGCATAAACGCCTGATTGATATTATAAATAATCTTTATTCTGCCATGCGTTCCGGGCGCGGAAAGGACGCTATCGGCTCAATTCTGGACGAGCTGATCGAATACACCAAAACCCCACTTTGCCCATGAAGAACGTTTGATGCAGGAATCAAACTATGAAGGGTTAGATGAACAGAAGCGTTTGCATGCTGCATTACTCAGCCAGGTTGGTGAAATTTATGCCAAATTCAAGTCCGGCACAGCCTTGAGTCAGGAAGTTCTGAGCTTTCTGAAAAGCTGGCTGGTCAATCATATTCAAGGGCAGGATAAACGTTATGGTCCGGCAATGAAGAAGAAGGGCATTAAATAGTTAAAAGACGGGATGCTGAATGAAAAAGGCCGGCCTGCATATTGCGGGCCGGCCATTATTTTACGTGAAAATTACCTGCTGATGTCCAGGAAGTTCTGCAGTAGTTGCATGCCACCCTCGGTCAGGATTGATTCGGGGTGGAATTGTACGCCCCAGATCGGCAGTTGTTTGTGCCGCAATCCCATTATTTCGCCATTTTCCACCCAGGCTGTAACCTCAAGGCAGTCCGGCAGGGTTGGGCGGTCAACAATCAGAGAATGGTAGCGTGTCGCCTGAAAAGGATTGGGGAGACTCTTGAAAATCTCTTTATCGTCATGATGAATGGGCGAAGTTTTGCCATGCATCAGAGATACACTGCGAACCACATTGCCGCCAAAGGCTGCACCTATGGCCTGATGCCCAAGGCAGACACCCAGGATCGGAAGTTTACCCGCAAAATATTGAATGGCGTCTACGGAAATGCCGGCTTCCTCAGGTGAGCATGGGCCGGGAGAGATTACAAGCCGTTCAGGCTTTAGTGCTTCGATCTCTTCCAGGGTGATTTTGTCATTGCGGTAAACGCGAACATCTTCACCTAACTGGCCGAAGTAATCCACGATATTATAGGTAAAAGAGTCGTAATTATCGATCATTAGCAACATTATTCAATTCCTCCGGCGGCGATTTCCAGTGAACGTCTGGCAGACATGGCCTTGTTGACAGATTCATGCCATTCGGCGGCAGGATCCGAGTCAGCCACTATGCCGGCCCCGGCCTGCAGGTGCACTTTGCCATCTTTAAAAACCAGTGTTCTGATTGTAATGCACAGGTCCATATTGCCGGAAAAAGAGAAATAACCCACCGCTCCGCCGTATAACTCACGTTTCATCGGCTCTAGTTCGTCAATGATCTGCATGGCCCTGATTTTTGGGGCACCTGAGAGGGTTCCGGCGGGGAAGGTGGCTTTCACCAGATCAAAGGCGTCGCAGTCCGGCTTCAGCTGTCCCTGCACATTGGAAACAATATGCATCACATGGGAGTAGCGCTCAATAACCATAAGTTCTGAAACTTTGACGGTACCGGTTTCGCAGACTCTTCCCAGATCGTTGCGACCCAGATCAACCAGCATGACGTGTTCGGCACACTCCTTGGGGTCGGCCAGCAGTTCTTTGGCAAGCCGCTGATCTTCTGCCAAAGTGGCACCCCTGGTCCGGGTTCCGGCTATGGGGCGGAGTTCAACCAGCTGACCTTCCTTGCGCACCATGACTTCCGGCGATGCACCGGCGATGACAGTGTCATCCAGTCTCAGGAAAAACATATAAGGCGAAGGGTTGGTGGTTCGCATTACACGGTATATATCGAAAGGGTCCGATGAGTATTCGCCGCTGAAGCGTTGGGAAACTACAACCTGGATTACGTCGCCGGAGCGGACGTATTCCTTGGATTTAACTACCGAGTCCTCAAATTCATCCCTTGTCAGGTTTGAGCTGAGTTCCAGTTTTTTGGGCGACGCAGGAACGGAGACAACCGCCAGCGGCTGGCGTAGTTTGGTGATCATGGAGTCGATGTTTGCGATAGCCTGGTTGTAAGACATCTCAGGGCAGACGCCATCTTTAAGGTGGGCATTGGACACAACCTTGATCTTCTGACTCATGGTGTCAAAGATAACAATCGTATCAGTTATTAAAAAATATGATTCATAGGCGTCAATGACAGCAGGTTTTTCTGATGGAAGCCGTTCAAAGTGTCGTACCATGTCGTAACACATGTAGCCGACAGCACCGCCAAAGAAGCGGGGCAGACCATCTACCTCAACCGGAGTGAACTGTTCCAGGATCAGACGGACTGCATCCAGAGGATTTTCATGTTCTGACGATGATAAAATCCCGTTTTCAATGGTTTCTACAGTCTTGCCCTTTGAACGGACAATCAGCGACGGACTGGAGCCAATAAAACTGTAACGCCCCCATTTTTCACCACCCTCGATACTCTCCAGCAGAAAGGAAA
>JBGSQR010000053.1:0-2462 GCA_041737975.1 Geobacterales bacterium
AAGATGTTCGCGTCGAGCAGCTGCGAGGCCTGCGAGTGAACCTGGTCGATCTGCCTGACTACCAAGACTGGCTATGTTCCGAAGGGGGTTGTACCACATAATTATGCCGCCTCTTTCATTTCATCGTTATAGGCATACAGACCTAGAAAAATCTGAAACTGTTCTGCGATGTTTGGATCCAAATGGAATTCAACGTTTGTAATATAGGTAACGATCTTGATACCGTTCCCGCCGTATGTTGCACGGCTGATAATTTCACCCCGATGATCACAAATCTGATATTGAGCCGAGTTAAGAGAGTTCAGGAGTTGAGGAGACCCCATCCAGGAAGCGAACCCCTTGAGGGATGTTAATGCCTTGCTGAGATCTTCGCAGCAGCTATAAGACAGCTTGTTTTTTTTGCTCCATTTTTTATCAATAGAGTCGATAAAAATAGATTTTTCGAGAACGACCCGGCCTGCAACCATGCGTACCTGCTTACCATCTCTAAGGCAATAGAATGATGACAATATTGCCGCTGCCGTCTGTCTGTAGCCTTCCTCTTCGCCTTTTTCTCCAGCGTAATTTTCAACAAGAGCAGACCAGATGGCATTGGGATTGAATTTTTCAGACCATTTGTATTTACGATCATCACAGTAACCATCTCTGAAACCAAGAGCCTGATAAGCGATGCCTTTGTCTATTTTTAGGCGTGAGCCATTTGGGGCAAACATATCTTCAGCAAGTCCAACCATGCGCTCGATCATTTTCACAGCAACATTTTTAGCCAGTGTTTCTGTGTCAACACGCATTGATTCCATAGTGATGTAATAGGATTCTTTGCGGAGCGAAAAGTTAGTTTCCTGTTCGATCAGTTCGTTTATTTTATTTTCGTGCTTTTGGGATTCTTGAACAAATGAATTGAATATGCCAGCGTATTGGTGGCCAATGTGTTCATAAGGTTTGCTTGAAATCATAACGCCCTCCATGTTGTGTATATATTTAATATATACCATAAAGGGCGCTAGGTCAAGTTATACATTTGAATAATTTATAGCTTATTGTGATTGACTTCTATTCCTTGGTCTGTCAACCATGTCACATCCGTTAACCATATCTCCCAGCTTTGTAAATAGTTTGAGTTTGCAACTTACCATAATTTTCTTTGCTAGACGCCTTTATAGCTGGAACTAATGTTTTCCCCAAAGTGGTTCTGGGACGGGTTGTATATATAACATTAACTTCTCCTTTCTGTTTCTGCTCTGAATTTGATAGATCCAGTTTCATTTATTTTTGTATTTTTAACTCTCTCCATGTTCTTCCTGAACCGTGAGACAGCGTCTTCTATAGATTCAATCATATCAAGAAGGCTTTCACCTTTAAGATACTCACTTGAAAACTCTCTGGAAGCCTGCAGAACAGGGACTAGATCTCTTTGATGCTGATAGTCACCACAGAGGGAAGCCCAACCCTGTTCTGCCAATGCTGATCTATATTTTTCGGTTTCTTGAGGGGTCATTCCATCCAGATCGTGACAGACCGGAAAACAGGAACACATCTCGCAACACAGTTCCAGTTCGACTTCCACAAAATCGACAACAGCATTTTTCAGCGCTTCGGTCTTGTTCTTATCTGACACGCATTGTATTGACGAAAGGTGCTTGTTTATTAATGCTTCAAGGTCAGCAAGAGCCTCTTGTTTTGCTCCCAAAACAGCAAGGCGGTGTTTCCTGAATACCAATCTTGCCCAGGACAATAATTCTCGGTGTTTTTGAGCTTCATGTGATGGATGCAATTTATCTACCTTTTTGAGTGTTGTCTTTTGGTCAATCATTTTTCCGTTTTGATAACAATCTTTCCCACATAACCCCAGATCTTTGTGACCCGGCAATCCCATATATGACTATCTTCACCATATATAGCATCGCACAATGCTTTCCCTAGATTATCCCAATCAGGCTTTTGTTGATGTGGTTTGCCGTCAAATTCACTTTTTTTCTCTGGTTTCCAGGACTCAGGCATGGGCATTACAAATGTGACATGTGCAGCACATTCCGGCAAAAAGACTTTTAGCCGTTTTACGTCATCGGCAAAAGCCCTGTAACGTAAAACTGCAGGGCGTTTGTTCCATTTATCAGACTGTGTTTGCCGTGGTTTAGGAACACCTGTGATCGGATATTCCCGTGGCTGGCTATCGTAATTATCGCTTGCAACCGAAAACCGTTTTGCCTGTATATGGGTTTGAGCCTGTTTGACTGGGACATGCTTGGGTTGCTGGAATCCCCAGGACGCAGACTTTTTCTGATATTCGAGCAGATTCTTTTCAGAAAAAAATCGCTTCATCTGAAAACATCTATCCATTTGCTTTGCCCCGTCGCAACTGCTAAATCCATTGGAGTAAGGCCATTCCTGTCATTTATATTCTTTTTGGCTCCCACCTTAATCAGAAATTTGGCTGTTCCCACTGCATCCCTTTTTACAGC
>JBGSQR010000070.1:0-3280 GCA_041737975.1 Geobacterales bacterium
GATCTTCTTCAAAAGCAGTCCCCTTGACAGCACTAGTCAGCCTGTAATCCGGACTGAACTGGTACCGTTTCGGTTCGCTGCGCATCATGGAAATAATAGTATCAGCTGAAGCCGGAGTTTTTGGGTGGAAAGAGATAATCACATTCCTGCCGTCATAATCGATCTGGCGGGCCAGCAGACGCTTGAGCATAATCCGTAAACGCATTATCTCAAACAGGTACGAAGTGGCCAGCGGATATTTACCAAATCGATCATTGACCTCGTTCTGTACATCCAGCACGTCCTCTTCATTCTCGGCCTGGGTCAGCTTCTTATAGATCACCAAACGCTGACCGGTGTCCTTGATATAAGCCTCCGGAATAAAAGCTGGCACTTTCAGATTAATTTCCGGCTCGACCTTCTCGGTCATCTCTTCACCGCGTAGGCGGCAGATGGTTTCTTCCAGCATCTGGTTGTACAGTTCGAAACCGATTTCCGTTACGGTGCCGGACTGGCGACTGCCCAACATATCACCTGCCCCGCGGATTTCCATGTCATGGGTGGCAATCCGGAAACCGGCGCCCAACTCGGAAATATCCTGCAGTATTTTCAGACGCTCGCGAGCATCGCTGGAGATTATGCTTTCGCCCGGTATTAGCAGATAGGCGTAACCACGTTGCGTTGATCGCCCGACCCGACCACGCAGCTGATAAAGCTGGGAAAGACCGAAGGTATCAGCCCGATCAACAATCAGTGTGTTGGCATTGGGAATATCCAAACCGGATTCAATGATGGTAGTACAGATCAGCAGATTTGTTTCGCCATGCATGAAACCAAGCATAACCTTTTCCAACTCATGTTCACCCATCTGTCCATGTCCGATAGCAATCTTTGCTTCCGGCACAATTGCTGCAATCTGTTCGGCCCGTTTGGCAATACTGGCGACACGATTATGAACAAAAAACACCTGCCCACCGCGCCGTAGCTCCCGCATTACCGCTTCACGGATCAGATCTTCCGAAAAACGCGAAACAAAGGTCTTGATTGCCAGCCTGTCCACCGGTGGTGTATCGATTATTGAAAGATCACGAATGCCCATCATGGACATATAGAGGGTGCGCGGGATCGGAGTGGCGGTCAGGGTCATGACATCTACCACGGCCCGGAAGGATTTCAACCGTTCCTTATCCTTGACACCGAAACGTTGTTCCTCATCCACAATCAGCAGGCCCAGATCCTTGAAGGCCACATCCTTCTGAAGCAGACGATGAGTGCCGATAATGATGTCAATATCGCCCTTCTTCAGACGTTCCAGAATAGCCTTCTGTTCTTTGGGCGTCCGGAAACGGGAAATAACCTCGACCGTGACTGGATAATCCTTCAACCGTTCATGGAAAGTTTCGTAATGCTGCTGTGCCAGAATAGTGGTGGGCACAAGAATACCGACCTGCTTGCCGTCTAATGCAGACTTGAAGGCTCCACGCAGGGCAACTTCGGTCTTGCCGTAACCCACATCGCCGCAGACCAGCCTGTCCATAGGCCGAGAATGCTGCATGTCTGCCAGCACGTCATTGATGGCAGAGAGTTGATCCGGGGTTTCATCCCAGGCAAAAGAGGCTTCGAACTCACGATACATCTCATCCGGAGGTGAAAACGAGAAACCTTCGCTGATCTGACGCTGGGCATATATCTCCAACAGCTCGCCGGCCAGTTCTTCGATGGCCTTTTTTGCCTTACCCTTGGATTTTTCCCAGGAGGTGCCGCCCAGTTTATCCAGACTCGGTTGGCTTCCTTCTGGCCCCACGTAACGCTGCACAAGACCCAGCCGGTCAATCGGCAGATAAAGTTTGTCACTGCCGGCATACTCCAGCAGCAAAAAGTCGCCACCCACACCGGACACACTGATATGCTGCAGACCTCGATAATGACCGATACCATGATCAACGTGCACCATATAGTCGCCCGGCTTGAGTTCAGCCAGTGACGAAAGTATCTGCTTTTTACGTACCTCTGAGATACCGCTGCGCCGGACGCGTCTGCCAAATAGCTCCTCTTCTGCAATCACCACCAAGCCGGCATCCGGCATGCGGAATCCACGGGAGATATCAGCCAACAGGAGGGAAACCATCCCCTTAACAGCAGGAGAATCAGAGCAGCTTGACTCCTTAAAACCGGTCTCGCTAATAACGCAACTTATGCCATATGGAGTAAGCAGTTCTTTCAGTCGCTCTGCCTGAGCCTGCTGATGACAGGCGATCAACACCTTCACACCCTGATCTTTCCAGTCCCGCAAAGTATTCGAAAGCGGGGTCAGGGCGTGGGTAGTTTCTTTGGATACGGTTACGCGAAGACCGGAATTATCCTGACATGGAATGACAATTGTTCGGCACTCCTTCTCCGCCCCGACAGTAAGACCGGACAACTCCAGCCGACTGCGACCAGTGACAATAGCTTCAAATTGCTCCGCATCAAGAAACAGCTGACTGGCTGGCGAATGAGGAAAAGATTCACCACGCGCCTTTTCCTGGCAGACCACAATCTCGTCGCAACAACGCTGGACTGACTCGCGGATCGCCTCCGGGTCCAGCATTACTACCGCAGAGTTTTGTGCATAGTCAAAAACTGTTTCCAGCCCCGGATGCAGCAAAGGCTGCAAGAACTCCACACCACGATAGTAAACGGCGTTACGCAGATCCTCCAGGACATCACGGCGACGGTTGGCCGGAATGTCAAGATCATCGCAGCACTCTTTCAAACGTGGTGCAATGTCTTCCAGAACCTCGTCGGTCAGCAGTATTTCACGGGAAGGGAGCAGTATAAGTTCATCAACTGACTGTAGCGAGCGCTGGGTCAGTGGATCAAAGAACCGGATTGTTTCAACTGTATCGCCAAAAAACTCTATCCGCACCGGCGCTGCCTGGTCAGGAGGGAATACATCCAGAATTCCGCCGCGCACGGCAAAGGTGCCGCGATCCTCAACCAGCGGCACATTGGCGTAACCCATCTTGATCAACTTTGTCAGCAGAGCATCCCGCTCAAACTCCTCACCGCTAACCAGATAGCAGGAAGCTTCGTTAAAGATTGAACGGGGCAAAACTCGCTGCAATGCTGCGGCCACCGGAAGGACGACAATACGGGCCTGACCATTCTGAAGTTTAAATAATGTATCGAGACGGGCGGAGGAAATGTCCGGATGCGGAGAAGCGGCAGCAAAAGGTTGTGTATCCCAGGCAGGAAAAAGCAGCGGAGCAGCTTCCGTGCCACCGAAAAAGCCGAGTTCACGACAAAATTCGCTGGCCGA
>JBGSQR010000085.1:0-7818 GCA_041737975.1 Geobacterales bacterium
CTCCAGCAAAGTTGCCGGGACTGCGGCACAGTTGATTGCGATAAAGGGTTTCTCAGCGCGATTCGAACTATAATGTATCCATTTAGCCACTAACTCCTTACCGGTCCCGGACTCCCCTAAAATCAAACAGGTTGTCGGTACAGAAGATAATGCTTCCAAAGCCTGATATACTTTCTGCATCGGTGGACTTTGCCCAATCATTCTTCCAAATCGGTTCTTTTTTTCCAGCGATTTTTCCATTGCCTGTAAAACAGTCTCATCGAGGACAGAAACCAGAACAGACATCAAGCTGCCATCATCCATCAATAATGGTGTAGCAGTAACGCTAAACACCCTTCTGTTGCACTCGAACCGCTTGCTTCTTACTACTTCCTTTTTATCAGTTGCGCTTTTCACTAACTGACTACACTTTGAGAACAGACAAGCTTCTGTTAAATGGTTATCACATTCGTTTTTAGCTTTAAATGCACATAAGACATCAAGCATGTTGTTATGTTTTATTATCTGGCCGAGATTGTTGTAAACCATCAACCCACTATCAGAACTCCTGAAAAGCCCTTCCAGCAAGAGTTCATTTTGTCTCCTGGTTTTGTCGATCTCCCAGAACTTCAAAGCTTGATATGCTATTTTGAGTAGATTCTCCTTCCTAACAGGCTTAAGGATGTAGTCATAAGCTCCATGCTTAACTGATTCCATGGCAGTATCCATATCTGGATTACCCGTAATAATAACAACAGGGCACTCCACTCCACACCCACGTACATGCTTCAAGAAGTCTATTCCGGATCTTCTTCCGAGACTTATATCAGTGAAAATCAAATCATAAACATTACTGCCAACCATCTCGACAGCATCTTCAAATGTTAAAGCCGAATCAGATTCATACCCAACCTCTTTAAGGAAAAAACTGAATGATTCACAAATAACCTTCTCGTCATCTAAAACCAA
Source organism: Geobacterales bacterium (assembly GCA_041737975.1). Taxonomy (GTDB): domain Bacteria; phylum Desulfobacterota; class Desulfuromonadia; order Geobacterales; family Pseudopelobacteraceae; genus JBGSQR01. The sequence goes on from JBGSQR010000085.1 coordinate 949, forward strand.
ACACCGGGGCGTACTCAAGAAACACCTCCAGAAATAGGTATTGTAATATTCACAATCGTAAACAAGCCATATTCGCTTTCTATTTCTATTGAACCACCATGTTCTTCTATAATGCCTTTAGAAATACTAAGTCCTAGACCAGTACCCTCATCCTGTGGTTTGGTTGTATAAAACGGAGCAAAAACCTTTTTCACGGACTCTTTTGATATTCCTTCTCCGTTGTCCTTAAAACTAAATCTAACTACACCATCATCCCCACCCCAAACCTTTAAGATGATTTCCTTCCCTTCTGTCTGCGCTCCGAATTTACGATTGAGTGCGTGCCTTGCATTTTGCATAACATTCAAAACAACCTGTTGAATCCGTTGCCGGTTGCAGAAAATTAATGGTGTATCTTCCTGTATTTCTATTTTCAGATCTATCTGGTCTTTGAGAAGTTGCGCCCTCATAAGAGCTGTTATGCCTGACAGGATATCGGAAACGGAACAAAATTGGCTGTCTTTCCTACCCCGAGCAAATGACAGCATATCTTTTATTATGGTTGAAATTCTCTCCGTATTATCCAGAATAACATTAAGAAACTCTGCTGTTTTTTCGTTTTCAGAAAATGAAGTCGCGATCTGGGCTGCACTCATAATACAATTAAGCGGATTATTAACCTCATGAGCCACATTGGCGGCCAATTCTCCAAGAGCAGTTAGCTGAGCTGTCCTTATATTTTTCTCTCGCTCCTTAACTTCTGCCGTCACTTCCCTGGTAACAACAACATATCGCGTTTCGTCGTTTTCATATTTGACAGGGAATGCCTTATTGCTCCACATCTTCCCCGTATCATCCCTCACTGAACCTGTTTCAGGCAAACCGCTTAACTTGGCTTTATCTACCGGACAATCACAACGCACATCACTGCTATACATACACTTACAACATTCACCAACTGGGTCACTATCAGCAAAAGGGTATAACGCTTTGGCACTTGCGTTTGCCTGTGTGATTTCTTTAGCCTCATTCAGCACAACAATAGCATCAGTAATATTATCCAGGATCGCCTTATACTCTTCCTGTTTTTGCAGAAACCTTCCCTGAATTCTGAAATATTTATCTGACTGCACCTTTGAAAAATCATTCAGGTAGTCGTTCGACCTCTTCAATATATCCATTGCCGTAGCAAGCTTAATGTGAGTATCAATCCTTGCCAACAACTCCGCCTGCTGAATGGGCTTAGGAACATAATCAGCCCCGCCTACCCTAAAAGCATCCGGAGCGGAAAATGCTCTCGGCTGTGATGTCATGAAAACAACCGGAATATCTTTAGTGCTCTCCTGGGCTTTGAGAATTTTACAAGCATCATAGCCGTCCATGATCGGCATAACCACATCAAGCAAAATAAGCGACGGGAGAATCTCTGTCGCAATTGCAACCGCCTCTTCTCCGTTAACCGCAATAATTGTGGTGTATCCGTGGCCACCTATCCATCTGGTCACAACACCCCTACTAACAGAGTCGTCATCAACAATCAGAATTTTATATTGCGCTCTTTCCATCATCTCAACCACACCCTCTGAGATACCCATATCTTTCCTCACAACAGGTCAACACCTGTTAGTGTTATTAAAATAACACTAAAATATTATTTACGCAAGTAAACCGCTCCACGACAAGGTCAAATGATAATTTTAATATAAATCAGTGCTCTTATCGACATAATTACTCAAGAAGGCAGCAGGGACCTCCTTAATCATACTTACCAACTCCTTTGTCCCCCCCCCTGCAGACTGTAGAAGTTATGAAAAGCCAAACCATAATTTCTAAAACCATAATAACCGGCTTAATCACAATTGGTCTCGCCTCACAGTGTTTCGGCGAAACATCCTATTGCTTTGAAGAAGCTGCAAATGAATTTGGAATGTCACCTTTAATCCTCTGGGGAATCAGCAAAGGGGAATCAGGCCACAACCCAACAGCGTTCAACCGCAACACTGACGGTTCTTATGACTACAGCCACATGCAGATCAATTCATCCTGGTACCCAATCTTAGGGAAAGAGAGATGGAACGCATTGTCTGATCCATGTCAGGCAACACGGACAGGGGCATGGATTCTCAGTGGTTGCATCCGACAGTATGGATACACTTGGGACGCAGTAGGTTGCTATAACTCACGCACACCATCTAAAAGAGACAGATATGCGAGAAAGATTGCCAAAATACTAGGAGAAATAAAACACCCTGCCCCTTCCACTGTTGCCCCCAAACAGCAGGCAACTCCGACAGCAAAGAAAGATGAACTAACTCAACTCATTTGGGGTCAAAACAGCGATGCTACCATTACCCGCTGAAATACAAAGTAAATATCCCTCTCTACCGCTGGATGTTATCTACGGCGCAATAGAGATCGCTACTATCCGGGCAGTCAGCTCAATCTATGGTTGCCCCGCAACAGCCATCATCGAAGACAGTGAAATACATGTGATGGCCTATATTGGGCTTATCCCTACTCAAATCGACATCAGTAAACTGCGCAAAAGAAACAAACGTCGACTCTTGGATGAAATCGAACTGGAACTCACAACCCAACAGACCATCTTCGAAACAAAAGAATTGGCCTCCCTTCGCGGCTCACTTGTCACAGGCAGAGTAGACCGTCTCCACCCAGACGGCAAAATGGATGTACTAATCGAAATGAATGACGGCTTGAGACCTATCTATATCTATGCCGAATATCCAATCCAGCAGCAGCCACGACATGAAAGAGGCAATTACATCATTGGCCACACCTACTCCTTTCTGGTTGCATCATGCCTCCCTGTTTCTAACGGTAAAGCCGCTAGAGTACGAACCATCGTCAGCCGTGTTTCACGAGAACTGCCCAGTAAAATGCTGGCCAAACTGACCGGCCTATCTGGAATCAAATGTTCCCGCAGAATATCAGGCGGGTACTGCGACATCAAAACATCATCACGAATCCCAAAACTCGCCATTAACGAAGTCGGCAAAGAACTGAGAGAACACATTTATGTCAACCGCCAAGAAAAATAGAGAACCAGGTGTACTGATCGGGTACGGATATCACATGGAAGAACGTCTCAAGAAAATTGAGATATGGCTGAAAGATGAACATAGGAAGAGAGGGAGTTTCATCTTCGGAACAACCGGAGTCGGTAAGACACGATTGGAAGAACTAATCGTCAACAACGACATCGAGACCGGCAAGAACGTAATCATCTTTGACCCTAAATCCGACCAAGGCTTATTCAGCTCCGTCTACTCCACCGCACGCAGATGTGGGAGACTTGACGAACTACAGCTGATAACCCCTATCTACCCGCAGTTCAGTTCCAGTATCGACCCGATGGCGTTCTACTATGACCCTGAAGAACTTGTCACACACGCTGTTGCAGGCATACAGGGAAACGACCCGTTCTATGGTGCAGCCAGTCGTCTATTTGTCACACCTATCATCTACGGCAACCTTATCCTGGCAAAAGCCGAAGGAAGGTTACCCACAATCACGCTTCGACAGGTCTACGAGGGACTAAAGCGAGAAGCTCTTGAAAACCTCAAGCGGGCACTTGACGACGTACCTGACGACATCTCTGAAGAAGAAGACGCCCCTTTCTACTCCTCCATGCTGGAGAGCAACCTTGCCAAGCCCCAGGATTATTACGAGAAGATCACTACAACTCTTCAATCGTGCCTGGTACCACTTATCAGTGGCAACATCGGCAAGATCGTCGGTAAAGCCGACTCAAACAAACTTATTAAACGGATTGAAGAGGGAAAGCGGGTAATCTGCGTTGTCCACACTGGAACTATGGTATCCCCCAACTCCGCCGCAATCCTCGGCCGCGTACTGCTCTCAATGATCATGGCAACCATAGGCCGGCACTATGTCTCCTGCAAAGAAAAGATCGAGCCGGCCCTCGCACTTCACATTGACGAAGCGCACGCCGTCATCACGCCGGAGACACTTAACATCCTTGCGATGGCAGGCTCCGCAAACGTCATGACTCACCTGTACTCTCAGGCAGTCAGCCAGATCCATGCCGCACTCGGCAACAAAGACCTTGGCCTATCTGCCATGGCGAACACAAACACCAAAATATTCATGCGGTGTGCTGATGCCGACTCATCCAAATACGTCGTAGAACACTTCGGCGTAAAAGATGTCCTGTCAGGCATGTTCGGCAGTAACACCGTTACCACCCGACAGACAGAGAAGGACGTACTTAAAAGCACCGACCTTCTCGATCTACAGAACAGAGAGGCATACATGATGACTTACACTGGTCGTTACGCATTTAAGACAGCCGACGTCCCCGAATCGGATGTCAAAATAGTATTCCCTGACGCATCCACAACACTACTGTCTGGATCGTCAAGAAACACAACCCAACGTGCCGCGAGCGTACCCTGATGCAAACACCGGACTTTTTTATAGGACTAACCGTGCTGGGAATTACGGCCATTGGAGCCGGGGTTTACTTGGGGAAAAGCAGGGGTGAGGGGGCGCAGCCCCCTCCAATGAAACCAGTAGTGCCAAAAATAAACCACAAAGAGCAATCCGGCCAACCTCTTGCCGATGATGTTGAAGACATCCTTCTGGCTGAAGCCAGCGACATCTGGACAAGCAAAGTAATCCCACTGGCTAAAGCTGCCTCTATATGGGTAGAACCGGAAGAAGACAAAAACAAAGACATTGTACGTCCTACATTTGAACACGAAAAAATTAACCTCTTCTGCATGGAAATGATCGACAACAAAAAGAACATCTATGGTGCAAAAAAAGCCCTAATTATTTCCATACTCAGCCTTCTGGATAAAATGGGTGATTGCCCCTCAGTTGTCAGAAACCCGAAGCTACAAGACACAGACAACAAAAGGGATGAAGACGTATTTAAAATGCTCGCAGAAATTCCTCTGTATGAACACTCAATGAGCGTAGCCGTTAACATGGTCAAACGAGTAGGAGCTGCCACAACCTTAATACCAGAAGCCATAATTGTTTCACTGGGACATGATCTGGGTAAAATACCCGCATACCATGAAAGAGGATACTCCACTGGCGACCATGCCCTTATCTCCGAATATATCATACAAGGCCTTGACGAATACAAAGCATTAAGCCCAAGGAATCAGAGTGAAATAACAACCATCATTAAGCGTCACCATGACCTTAATCCATCTCACCCTATCGTCGCCCTTCTGAAAGAAAGCGATAGCGTAACAAGAAACATGGAAACAGCTGCTAAAATGAAAGAATCCGTAGCCAGAGCCACCCAACAAGCAGAGATCCTGAAAAAGAAGATGGAGAGGGAAGAAAAACTCAAAAGAAGCGAAGTTTCAGAAGAGATAATCAACTCGGTTGAAACTGTTCCAGTAAATTTTGCCGAAATTGATCATAAACCTGTTTCCACAAAACAAATCGAAAAAGAAGCAAAAGTACACGCAGTTCAACCAGCACAACATACACCTGTAGCTCCCAAAACAAACTCACAGCAAAACAGCAGTGAAAACAAATACACTCCTAAACGTGTTGAAATCGACTGGTTCAACTGCGACGCATATCTTGCAGAAATGAAAAACTGGATCAATGTCGTAGATTCCGGCAGATGGGGGGCCGTTTCTCAACCAGATGGCCTTGTATATGTCAATGGTGTTTGTTTGTGGGGTGTCGTAAAAAAGACCGCTTCAGAAGACATTAAACCGGTCCTGTTTACCGCTGATGCAGACGAAGCTCTTAAACGGGATCTGCTTTTCAGTATTGTATGGACATTGAGTGAACAGCGCCAGGCAATAGCGGCCGACATGATTCATCCGGACTACTACATGATTCCGGTCACAATCATATCCGGTAGCGGTAAACCAGTCGCCAATGCAAATGGAAGTCCCACGCTGATGACACCGTTCAGAGCAGAAGCTTTTGGCGTATTGCCATCCGACCTGGAAAATACAAAAGAATCCGCGCTTCGTAAAATGGTCAAGGCCATTAAACCGAAATCATCTGCCAGATAACTCATAAAAGTATAGGGCTTGTCCCCCCCCCTGCAGACTGTATTCAGTAAGCAGAAAGTTAATCATAAGTGGAGCGGATTAAATAATGAAAAAAATAGCAGCACTTACAGCAGCATTAACCCTTTGCACTGCTCTGGCCCATGCCGATTACTACTCTGATTCCGCAAGAGGATGGTGGTGGGGAGACCGGGATGCTGAAAAAAAAGAAGAGCTGCAGAAAGAAAAACCTAAACAGCAAAGCAAACAGAAAGAGAAGAAAGAACCCTATATCCCCCCTCCCCTTTCATCTCAGAAATATGAAGAAATATGGAATCTGCATCCTGACCAGTTTTATGAAGTACAGGAAGCCTATAAAAAGAAAGCCGTTCAGAATCCTTCAGAGGAAAACGTGAAGGATTATTACGAAATGCAGGAGATAGCCAGAAAGAAATCTCTCGAATTCACAAACACGGCTCAATACGTCTGGCAGAAACACCCTGAACTGACAGTAGCCAAAGACTCCCCAATAAACACTCCCGGTAACTTGTCGAGAATCAACAGCATGAATGAGGAAAAGCTCCAGGTCCTCAAACAGAACAAGGATAATTATGCCCTTGTCTACTTCTGGAAGGAAGGATGCCCTTATTGCGACGATCAAAAGAGCATTCTCAAATGGTTCCAGGATAGAACCGGCTGGATAGTCAAACCGGTCAACATCCACGAGAACCCCTACATGGCTCAAAAGGTCGGCGTTACCATGACTCCGACGCTAATCATGATTAAAAAAGGTGACAAAGATCATTTCCCCGTATCTTCCGGCGTAATCTCTGCCACAGAAATAGAAGACAAAGCGTATAGAGCCATTCGCCTTATGAAC
>JBGSQR010000100.1:0-8424 GCA_041737975.1 Geobacterales bacterium
AGACATACAAGCATCTGTTTGATCATGTCCGGCGAGGCCTTGCTGTCCTGGTCCATGGTCAGAAGAAAGTCGCAACCCTGCTCAATTGCCATCCTGGCGCCGATATTCAGTGCCGCAGCAATCCCCAGGTTGGCATGGCTCGGGCAATAGATCAGGCCTGGAAAGGATTTGAGCCTGGCAGCGGTCTCTTTTGAGGGATGGTCAGAATTGTCGACAGCAATGACCGCCCCCACATGGTCTTGATATGACGCAATGTTGTCGAAGGCATCAGCATCGGGGTTGTAGAGAATGACAACTGCGTAAATTTTGATTGGAACATTCATACAGTGTGTAGTCCTCTGTTTTGCTGACTGATGTGTTCAAAAAAAATGTAGTGGCAGAAAGTCATACGGATACTTCTGCTGTTTTACGCAATACAAAAATTACCTCGAAGTCATCGTTCCTGAAAAACAGTTCAGTTTCGAAGCTTAATTCCAGTTTCCTTTTCAACGCCAGAATTAGTTCCATTATCTCATCCTGAGTCCATGCATGGTAATGCATGGTGTTGTCCTGATTGTTCCTTGTCAAATTCTGTATCTGCCGGTTAGCCTCGGATGCATCCTGCACCTTCAAAACAAGTTTGACCCACTCCTCGGCATGGATCATGGCTGATCCATCCGGTCCCTCTTCGTAATCTTTCAGAATATGCTCAACCGGTGTGGCAGAGCGGGCAGAATCAAAGGTATACCGTTTGTCCGGAAGAGAAATAAAGATGACACCGTCATTCCTCAGCACCCTGAACATGTCCTTGACAGTCTTCAGCGGATTACTGCAATGCTCCAGAAAATGATTGGCAATGACAAAGTCCTGTGATGCGTCAGCAATTGCAGATAATGTCTCACCATCCGTAATGATATCCACATCAACAAGTTTGCGGTTGCCGAGTTCGGGATAATGTTCTCTAAGGTAATCTGCAGACCACTTGTCCACATATTTTACCTTGGCACCTTTAGGCACAATCAAGGGATTGTGCAGAGCCCCGATTTCAATTCCTTCGCCACGCAGATATTTGTCGGCAAATACGTGCCTTGCTGTTGCAAACATGCTGCGTCGACGATAGCTGATGCCGGCGGTCAGCAGTTTTATCCAGATGTTTTTAAGGGTAATGAATATGGACATGTTTAACACTTATTGATTATATGGCTTTCATACTTCTGCCAATAAACACCTTTCCAGTTTTTGCGAAGCACTTTCCCAGGTGAACTGCCGGACATGTTCGAAACCGGCGCGGGCTGTTTTCAAGCGCAGCTCCCGGTCGTCAAGCAGGGAGAGTATCGCCGAAGCCAGCGCCGCCCTGTCGGCAGGCGGGCAGATAATGGCTGTCCGTCCATCTTCCGCGTAGGCACGAACTCCGCCATTGTCGGTCGATACCAGAGCGGCTCCACAGGCCATCGCCTCGCATCCGGGGAGTCCCCATCCCTCGTGCAGGGAGGGGACAACGAAGATGGCCGTGCGGTTGTAAAGCTCACAAAGCTGCTTGTCGTCCGGGCGCTGATGGTACTGAACCCAGTCCGGCATGTAGGCCGGCCGCTTGCCTCCAAAGGACCATACTTTCAGTTTGGCCCCATGGATAGAACGGACCGCCTCAATGGCCGCAACCGCATCTTCAGTTGCCTTGAGCCCTTCCGGCCTGGTGGGGAAACCGATCATGTCTCTCTCCGGGGCTGCAATATCCATGGAAAAGTTGAGTTTGTCGAAATCCAGGCCGTTGGGCACTTCATAGCAGGTTGAGTTGCTGTTCGCCTCTACCACCCCACGACAGGCCGGCGAGATGATGATGGTGCAAAAATCCGCCGTGTAGGTGGCGGCAATGCGCTTTCTCAGGTCAGGCCCAGCCTCCATGTAGCGTTCATAGTCCTGCATGAAGTAGAATTTTCGTCCCGCTTCAGCCGGATACTCCCGCACCCATTCTGCGGTTTGCCAGGCCGATGCGATGACTGCATCGCTGGCCGGAATCCAGTGTTTGTCCAGGCTGGGCGCCCAGATCATCTTGACCCTGCTGTCAACGGAGAACCAGCGGTCGGGCCGCCACTGCATAATTCCGATCCGGTTGAGGACAAAACTCGCCATCCCCCTTGCCCTTTGGCGCCAATCCCCCTTTCTGACAAAGGCGGCATGTACTACGGTAACGTCATGACCTTTTGCGGCCAGCCTGTTGGCATGCTCATATATGATTTTTACCCCGCCGGAAGGGTAGGGGGAGCTTCCCGGGAGGACAAAACAGAGTTTCATATCATACCTTGCTGTTCATCGTCATTTCCAATTTTCAAGTCAGTGGACCGGTTCGCTGTTGCATGAAATCAATAATCCCTTTCCATGCCCAGGCGGCGGCGGCAAAACGCCCTTTTTTAACCATCACCGCCACATTCTGGAAAAAGTCGAACCAGAGCGCACTAAAAAAAGTATCCGGATGGTTCTTGCGGATGAAGTAGAGCAGGTTGCGCGCAAGATAATAGCGCATTCGCGGCGATTCCATCCCACCCAGGCTGGCTGAAGCCTTGTGGTATACCACCGAAGCCGGGGCATAAAGCATTTTCCAGCCTGAACGTCGTGCCCGTGCGCACCAGTCCGTATCTTCAAAATAGAGGAACATGGCTTCGTCAAGCAGCCCGATCCCTTCTATTGTCTCACGCCGCGCCAGCAGGCTGCAGCCGGTTATGTAGCCGGTTTCTGCGATAGTGTCATACTGGCCGTGATCCACTTCGTTCAGCCCCCTGTGGCTGCAGCGATAGGGGGTGCGCTCATCAAGTGAGGCACCGGCATACCAGAGTCTCTCCGGTTCGTCGAAATAGCGGATCTTGCTTCCCGCCATCCCGGCCATCCGGTTTTCATCCATTGCGCTAACCAGCTCCGACAGCGTGCCAGGTTCCACCACGGTATCATTGTTAAGGAGCCAGATGTATTCCGCGCCTTGCCTGAGGGCATGGCGGATGCCTACATTGTTGCCCTCGGCAAAGCCGAGGTTGGAGCCGGTCTGCAGCAGTTCCAGGTCGTGAAAGCGGTTTCTCAGAATCGCTTCGGAACCGTCGCTGGAGCCGTTGTCGACGATCAGGATACTGAAATCGGGATACACAAGCTGCCGGCATGATTCGATGCATTCAACCGTGTCCTGCCAGCCGTTCCAGTTGAGAATTATGATGAAGACCGATCCCGTCATTTGGCGTCTATAGAGTCATCCAGGACGTTTTTTATGACTTGAAGGAATTTGTGGCCATTCTCCAAATCAGGTTCAAGGTGACAACCCTCTCCCCATTCGTTCCAGGCATTGATAAATACAATTTGTTCTTCCTTGTCAAACTGACTGACTGATTTGATTGCCTGAAGAAGCCATTTCTTAAAGAGATCTGCGTCAGTATTCTGTATTATGATTGCACCACTCTTTTTTCTTGCACTGTTGTCCCAACTTGGAAAAACACAGGGGAATTGTGTGACCTGACTCTGAATCTGAGAGAAGACGTTGGCAATGTACTTGCCATAATCCGTTCGGCTGTATATGGGGAAACGCTTAAGGGTATCAAGCCCGAATAGCTGAAAGAACGAGTTAAGCCGCTTGTAGAAAAAACGCCTGACCCTTGCTTTGTCAGGAGTGGGAAACAGTTTCGGGTGTGGATTGAAATTGACCAGCGCATCGAACCCTAACGAGACGGTTTCTTCATCGGTTAATCCATACCGGTGGCTTTTTACGGCACAGACGTATATTTCAGTATTGAGAATCCGTCGCGCCTTTTCTCTCCAGATTTTCAGGACATCCGCAACATTGGGTATGTGATCCGCCCAGTAAACTAGAAACAGGGGCTTTCCGGACACTCTGATGTATCTTGAGTCTTTGAATGCCTGAGTGAGCCATTCCATATGCCGGGCTGGATCGTACTTTTCGTAGTTCTGCTCGGCTAGTATGTCCTGCTCCATTCCATCCCATCTTCGGCTCCAGTTCTCGTTTGCCCAGCATAAACAAAATGGAAAATCCGGTTTGCCTGACGCAAGCACCTCATTGAATGGCCGCTCCAGAAGCATCTTTTCGTTGAACCAGTAATGGTAGTAACAAAAACCGCTGATGCCGTGTGCTCTAGCCAGCTCGGCCTGGGCAATACGTGTTTCCTCAAGCCTCAGGTCATAGAATCCAAGGTCGGCGGGGATATGAGGCTGATTATGGCCGGCAAAGAGAGGTTTTGCTTTTGCCACGTTCGTCCATTCTGTGAAGCCCTTGCCCCACCAGGCGTCGTTTTCCGGAATCGGGTGAAATTGGGGGAGATAGAACGCAATAGTTTTCATGCTGAGGCACCATTTGTTTTCGTGAGGTATTCTTTTACTGCATCAAATACTCGGTCGGGCGAAATCTCCGCTGCGGGGCCGTTATGATAGAGTATTTTTGCGTTTTCGCCATTTTCGTAGCCACCGCTGTATGGCATATAGCGCTTGAAAATTCTGTATTCGCCCAGAAGGATCAGCCCGAAAGTGCCGGTTGCATTCGCAAGGTGCGCCGGGCCGCTGTCGATTCCGATAAACAGTTTTGCGCGTCTTATGACTTCTGCTGTTTCAAGCAGTGACAATTGGCCACACAGATTTACATAACAGTCAGATTCAAGATCAATTAGAGACTGCAGTCCAATTTCGACAACAGTAATATTAAGGTCTTTCATGATTTTTTGCACAAGCTGCAGCCATTTTTCCTGCTTCCAGTCCCGGCAATTCTCATTGGACGAGCAATGGATGACCACGAAACTTTCCGGCAGCCCGCGCAAATCAATGCTTGCAACCGTTTCAGGCGGAATAAATATTCTTGGTTGATCCTTGATGACTGGAATGCCTGCGCTTTGGCAGTAGGCGGCCATCAGGTTGCCGTAATTATAATAATTTTCAATAGTTATTTCAGTGTTGCCGTTTGACTTTAATAATTGTTTGCGGCAAATCGGGCATTCCCGATTCTGTGGGTGCAGATCGATAATTTCATCAAACAGTCCTGATTTGGCTATCTGCATCCATTCTGTAATGCAGCAGAGTGCAAATACCTCATCGATGGCCGGGTTATGAAGGAGAAGTTCACGGTACGGTCTCCTGACTGTCCAAACAACGTACGCGTTCGGGTGGCGGTTCCTGATATAGCGTGCAACCGGCTCACACGCCACGATATCGCCGAAATGTTCGATCAGGTTTATGACAATGAACTTTCGTCCCGGCGTTTCTTTTCTTATTCTGCGTCGTTTCAGCCACAGCCTGAGGTAATCCTGCGCAAAGATGGCCTGCACTAGAAACCTGTGCAGATATGGAAGGACGCCTTTGACGTATTTTACTCTTTTCCAGTTGATGCTCATAACAGTCGCATTAGTTAAGCTTCCTGACAATACATTGAATCTGAGCCAAAACACCCGGTCGGATAGTTTGATCCACCGCGATAAAATGGGATTGCACGATGTTCATTGATTGGAGCTGGATGGAAGTCAATTTGTTCCACCACCTGTACCCCTTTAGCAGCAGGCGGGTCATCAAGGTCGCTTTATCGATGCCTTTGTATTGTATGCTTCTGTCATATCCGTGATCATGAAGTGCAATACTGACAAGCTGAGACTGGGGCAATGAATGTACTAGATCGACAATATTGACAGAGACCGGTGACCAGCTCTTTGTCTTTGAGATGGTAAAGGTTGCCTTGTGGTCCGCATTGAACCTGCTTGGAAAGACACCCTGTTCGTATAGATCTTCGTCCGGCACGATCAGGAACAGGTGCCCGCCAGGTTTCACCAGTTTCCACCACTCCTGCAATGCTTTTGGGGGATCGCTCATGTGCTCAAGGCAGTGCGAGGAATAGACAAAATCGAACTGTTGATCGACAAAGCGCAGGATATCGTTCGCATCCCCATCTTCCATATCAAATTTTCTGGCGTTGGGGCTGACCGGATCGGGTCCGCAGCCAATGTCAATCCCTGTGCCGGTGAGGATGTTCTCTTCGAATGAAGTCCAGATTTTCCTGGTTTTTGAGGTTTCGTCCATTGTTTTTACGACCTTTATCTTATAACGGATATGTTTTTCTGTTGTGCCAGGGGTTAAGTTTCGACAGCGTCAAACGGTCGAAATCATCAAAAAAGGATCCTTTTAACATAATAAAAAATACTGCTGCAAAGAACACGACTGACAGAATAGTTAACAGGAAATACCCCTTAAACGGCAATGCAATGTTTGCAATTATTAATAATGCGCACAAAATAGTCGTGATGAGGGTGGGTTTAAAATAGATGTCGCTATACAGATGCCAGCTCAATCCATGGATATTTTTATGTACCATGATAATGAATGTCAGACTGGAAATTGCGATAGTTGCTGAAATTCCGATTATCACACCGTAGTAGCCCAACTGCTGAACAAGTACGAAACAGAGTATTAGATTTGCCAACCCCGCACCGATTGAATTCATCATCGGAATGTGCGGTTTGTTCATTCCGTGCAGAATAAAATTTCCCGGCCCGGGAAGCAGGTTGATCATGTAGGCAAACATGAGAAACTGCAAAGTATATGCGCTTGTAGTATATCCATCGCCCAGCCATGTCCTGACGAAAGGATGGGCCAAGGCAATGACAAGTCCGGAAAACGGGATGGCTGCAACGGCCATGTATTTCATGGACCTGTTGTAGAGCCCGCGCAGCTTGTCAAATTCATCGGTGGCCTGCAGGGATGATGCGGCAGGAACCATGGGAGTAAATATCGACGCGATAAATACTCTGGCTTGTGTGGCTATCCGATTGGCAACCTCATAATTGCTGACCGCTTCCAGGCCCAGGTAATGGCTGATGAGAACCCTGTCAACCTGGTAGACGAGCAGATTGGAAATGGAGGACAACTGAACTTTCCAGCTGAAACCGAAGATCAGTCTCAGGGTTTCCATGCTGAAGTGCTTAAAAGGGTTCAGCCTTAATTGAGGAAATAGTCGCCAGGCAACGAAAGAATTTGAGATGATGACGAAGAGGGTGATGAGCGCATTGTTGTGAATCAGTCCCTCAAGTCCGAAACCGAGAGACAGGGCAATGAAGGTTCCGCAGGCCATCATGATCGTCGAAACGAGGGATATAAGATTACTGTATCCCATGCGCTGAAATCCGATGATCAGTGAACCAAATACCCCCATTGTCATATTTACAAAAAAGAGAGAGACTGCAACGCTAAAAATGTAGGTGGCTTTTTTTACAAGTTCCGGAGGGATGCTTAGAATAGTAGAAATCAGGTACGGCAGTACTAGAATGATGAGTGTACAAAAGGCAGCGCTGATTAAAACATAAGCTGTAAAGGCTGTATTGATGAGCCGGTTAAGTTGATGGTGATCGTTTCGGGCCTTGTACTCGGCCATGAATTTAATCAAGCTTTCTGTAATGCCGAAATCGCTCAACTGGGCGTAGGAGGATATAACGCCGACCAAAGCCCAGATTCCGAATTCTTCTTTTCCCACATGTCTGATGATGAAAGGGGTTATGAATATTATTATCGGGATGGAGAGTATGGTTCGAGCAAAGTTGAAAATCGAATTTTTTGCAATCCTGGATCCTACTTCTGAACTCAAACTATACTCCAATTTTTGAGGTTATTATTCCAAATACTTTGTTGAAAGCTATAACAGCAAGATGTTTGCCTAGTGATCAGGAGTCCTTTATTGTTCAACTTTGTTCTCCACATTTTCCCGGTACCAACCATATGCCCCGGCAATCCCTTCCTTCAGTCCGATCCTGTGCTTCCACCCAAGATCAAGAATACGTGAAGCATCAGCCAGCTTGCGCGGTGTGCCGTCCGGTTTGGTCGTGTCGAAAGTCAGTTCACCCTTAAAGCCGGTCGCTTCCTTGACCAGCAGGGCCAGTTCACGAATGGTGACCTCTTCTCCGGATCCCACGTTGATCAGGGCCGGTGCGGCCTCATCATTGAGCAGTTTTCCGTAAGTGGTTTCGTCAAGATTGATCAGGTAGACACAGGCCTCGGCCAGGTCGTCCACATGCAGAAATTCACGGAATGGGGAGCCTGTGCCCCAGACAACAACTTCCGCTGCTTCGCTTAGCTTTGCTTCGTGGAACTTGCGGATCAGGGCCGGCAGTACATGGGATTTTTCCAGGTCGAAATTGTCGTTGGGGCCGTAAAGATTATTGGGCATGGCGGCCAGATACTTTGTGCCGTACTGGCGGTTATAGGCGCGGCACTGGTAGATGCCGGATATCTTGGCAATGGCATAGGCGTCGTTGGTCGGTTCCAGTGTGCCGGTCAGCAGGTGTTCTTCCTGCATCGGCTGCGGAGCCAGCTTGGGGTAAATGCAGGATGAGCCCAGAAACAGCAACCGCTTGACACCATGCAGCCAGGCCTGATGAATGACATTGTTCTGGATAGCCAGATTTATATAGATAAACTCAGCCGGAT
>JBGSQR010000538.1:0-6821 GCA_041737975.1 Geobacterales bacterium
TGTGCGGGCGATAGAACAGATGCATTTGCGTCTCAATCAGCTTGTTAAATCCGTCAGGGAAACTAATGAGGGGCTGAATAGTTCGGCAGAAGTTGTAGATCAGTTGCAAACCAATCTGCAAAAAATAGTTAAAAATTTCCCCCCCTTTTCTGCGGATAGTCCAGAACGGCAGAAGATTCTGATGAGCTATGTGTCCATAAGGAAAGAAATGTTACGGCTTATGATCCCAGCCCCACCTTCACCGGTTTATGAAAAGGTTCAGGGAATGTGGGATTCTGTTTTTGATGGAAATGGCCAGATCAAGAGCAGTCAGATTCCTGATGTTTCACAGTCCAGTAGTGATTCTCACGTCAAAGATGCATCCGAAAAACTTGTAAAAGTAAGCGAAAAACTGTCCACTCTAAGTGACAGCATCACAAAAGCATTGGTTCTGAGTTAAAATATGCCCTTGAAACTTACTTTGAAACCAAATGAGCGTGTCGTTATTGGGGGTGCTGTTATCACAAACGGAACCTCCTCTGCACATATTATTATTGAAAACAATGTTCCTATTCTTCGTCAGTCTGATATACTTAGCGAATCTCAGGCAAATACCCCTTGCCGCAGGATATATTTTGTAATCCAGCTTATCTATATTGATCAGGCCCAAAGTGCCAAGCTCCAGCCTCTTTATTGGGATCTTGCCCGTGAGGTGCTTGAAGCCGCGCCCAGCATGAATAGCTTGATTTCGAAGATTAGTCAGTTTATTATCGAAAACAAAATGTATCAGGCATTGAAGGCGGCCAGAAAACTAATCCAGTACGAAGAGGAGCTTATTAATAATGCAACAAAACACTGTTAATGCTTACACAAATATGCAGAAGGAAGTGCTAAGTGGCAGGGAGTTGGAGGCGTCAGTTCTTTCTCGTGCCGGACTTATGCTGAAACAGTTGCAGGAAAACTGGAATGCGCCTGATAGGGAAGCAAAGTTTCTTGAAGCAATCAAGTTTAACCAGAAAGTTTGGAGTTTTTTTCAGGCAGAACTTTCCGATCCCGAAAACCCTATGCCGAAGAAGCTGCGTGAGGATATTTTAAATCTGAGTATATTTATCGATAAAAGATTGTTTGAAGTGATGGCTTTCCCTGATCCAGAAAAACTGTCTATCGTAATTGATATTAACTTCAATATAGCTGCTGGCTTGCGTACAAAAGTAGAGTAGCAAACTTTCGATATCCATATCCATCCGGAAGGGCGGACTTCGTCCTTCCAGCATAACTTCATCGCAGTTTCCAATTATATCGGTTTTTATCATTTGAAATCACAGCAGATTACAACTTGATTTGAAACAGGATTTACTTTATCCTGCATCTTCTGATGTGTGACCCACACAATCAAAATATGATGATTTTCTGGAGGAGTAATGGAACCCATTCATCACAAACTGATAATTCTTGGTGCCGGCCCTGCCGGTTATACAGCGGCTGTTTACGCGGCACGTGCCAACCTCAGCCCAGTCTTAATTGCCGGCTTGCAGCCGGGTGGCCAGCTTACTACAACTACTGAAGTTGATAACTGGCCGGGTGACCATGCAGGGGTTCAGGGGCCGGAATTGATGGAGCGTATGAAGCTTCATGCGGAGCGTTTCAATACACAGATAATCAATGATGTGATCACAAAAGCAGATTTGAAAAGCCGTCCGTTCGTTCTTGAAGGTGACTCAGCTGCCTATACCTGTGATGCCTTGATTATTGCTACCGGTGCTTCAGCTCGATACATGGGGTTGCCTTCAGAAGAGGCTTTTAAGGGCAGAGGCGTCTCTGCCTGTGCTACCTGCGACGGATTTTTCTATCGCGGTAAAGAGGTCGCTGTAATTGGTGGCGGTAATACTGCGGTAGAAGAAGCCCTGTATCTGTCGAATATAGCCAGTAAAGTAACAGTTGTTCATCGTCGTGACCAGTTCCGTTCTGAAAAAATTCTGGCCGATAGGCTGATTGAAAAGAGCAAAACAGGAAATGTGGTGATTGAATGGCATCAGGTGCTGGATGAAGTCATTGGTGACAACAGCGGTGTTACCGCTATCAGAATCCGTCATACCAGCGGTTCTATCAAGGAAATTCCTGTACATGGGGTATTCATTGCCATAGGCCATTCTCCGAATACGGAAATGTTCAAGGGTCAATTGGATATGGATAATGGTTATATCCGTACACGCTGCGGCAGTGAAGGAAATCTGACAGCCACCAGTGTGCCGGGTGTTTTTGCTGCTGGTGATGTGCAGGACTATATTTATCGCCAGGCGATAACCTCTGCAGGAACCGGCTGTATGGCTGCCCTTGATGCGGAAAAGTATCTGGAAACATATAAAAAGTAGGTGGTTATATGGCTGCTGCAATCGATAATGTGGAAGAACTTCTTAACGCTATTCAGAAAACTATACTGGAAAACAAAAAGTTTTTGCAAAATATGGAGGAAGAAAACGACAACGATGAAATTGAGCCGGAGATAGTTGAGACTCCCAAAGAAGATGAAGATGATGAGTTTGAGGAGCTATAATTTCGGTTTTGTGTTGTCAGAATAAATGTCCTATATCCCAACTACAAAAGCTGAAATGCTTCAGCGCAACTGGACCGAGTTTGATATAATCTTCGTTTCCGGTGATGCCTATATTGATCATCCGGCTTTTGGAGTCCCTTTGTTGGCGCGCTGGCTTGAATCATACGGATTCAGAGTCGGTATTATTGCCCAGCCGGATTGGCGCTCAAAAGAATCATTCATGGTACTTGGTAAACCACGGCTATTTTTTGCCGTTTCAGCCGGTGCCATGGATTCCATGGTTGCACATTATACACCAGCCCGCAAGCTTCGCCATGATGATGCCTATACGCCCGGCAACCAGCATGGTGCCCGCCCCAATCGAGCTACAATAATTTATACATCGCGACTGAAAGAGGCCTACAAAGGTGTGCCGGTAATTATCGGCGGCATCGAGGCCTCTTTGCGACGTTTTGTCCATTATGATTTCTGGGAGGACAAGGTCAGGCGTTCAGTTGTATTGGATGCAAAAGCGGACCTGCTGATCTATGGAATGGGAGAACGGCCGTTGCTGGAAGTTGCCGAACGGATGCGTAATGGAGAGGCGATTTCAGATATCCGTGATGTTCGTGGAACGGCATTTATGGCGACGGCTGATCCTTTAATCCCTGGTGATACTGTTGAAATTCCATCGTTTGAAAAGGTCTCAACCGATAAAGACAGCTTTGCCGAGGCTTATCGCTTGTCCAGCCTGGAGTTAAACCCTGGTTGCGCCAGAACCATCTTACAAAAGCACGGTGACAGGTGCCTGGTTTGTTTGCCACCCGCACTGCCGCTCAATACAGCAGAAATGGATTCCATTTATGCGTTGCCTTTTGAGAGAGGACCACACCCTTCCTATAAAGAGGTGATTCCGGCCTGGGAACAGATTAAGACTTCGATCACAAGCCATCGCGGGTGCTTTGGGGGCTGCGCTTTTTGCGCCATAACCATGCACCAGGGGAAGACTATCCAGTCCCGTAGCGAATCCTCCATTTTGGCCGAAATTAACCGGTTGACCAGCATGCCCTGGTTTCGAGGCAGTATCAGTGATATCGGCGGCCCTACAGCCAATATGTACGGCTTACACTGTAAAAACAGTGAGGCCGGGAAAGTCTGTCAGCGTGAGAGTTGCATTTATCCCAATATTTGTAAAAATTTGTCTACCAGCGACAATCATGCCGTATCTTTGTTACGCAAGGCCAAAACTTGTAAAGGCGTCAAACATGTGGCGGTATCGTCCGGAGTTCGCTATGACCTGATGGAACAGCAAAAAGGCTATTTCAATGAGCTGATCGGGAATCATGTCAGTGGGTTGCTTAAAATTGCACCGGAACATTTGGTCGAACATGTCACAGAGGCGATGCGTAAACCGGGCAGGAAATCTTTTGAGGGCTTTTTTAAACGTTTTGCTGAAGAAAGTGAACGTGTTGGTAAGCGCCAGTATATTGTTCCATATCTTATATCAGGCCACCCCGGCTGTACTCTGGCAGATATGCTGGAGTTGGCACTGATTCTCAGGAAAATGGGTCTAAAGGTTGAGCAGGTGCAGGACTTTACGCCTACTCCCGGGACTTTATCAACCTGCATGTATTATACTGGCCTGGATCCGATCAGCAAAAAAGTAATATATGTTGCCAGAAGCGACAGGGAAAAAGGATTGCAGAAGGCCTTGTTGCTGTGGCATATACCGGATGAGAGACGTAAGGTTCATGAAGCGCTTAAACAGCTTGGCAGGGAAGAGTTGCTGGAAACGTTATTATCAAAACAGCCTGTAACCGTTAACAGAAGACCTGTAGTGCCAGGCAGAAGCAATAATCCGGTTACTGGAAAAACTGATAATACCAGGCAGAACAAAAAAGGCACAAAAAAAACCCGCTGATAATGCCAGCGGGTTTTTGTATATAATAGGTATTGAATTACTTAACTTTTACAACGTTAGCTGACTGAAGTCCTTTTGGACCCTGAGTAATGTCAAAAGTAACTTCGTCGCCCTCTGCCAGAGACTTGAAGCCGTCGCCCTGGATAGCGGAGAAGTGTACGAAAACGTCCTCGCCACCTTCCTGCTCGATGAAGCCGAAACCTTTTGTGTCGTTAAACCATTTTACCTTGCCTTTTGCCATTTTCTGTCTCCTTTTTTCTCCGGTGCTACGCCGGAACAAGTGAAATACCGCCTAAGTTTCCGGAGCCTGATGCAGTAAACCGCAAAGACGAGTCCAACATGGTTCTGCTATGCTCTGCAGGAACTTCCGAAACTTGCTGCAAAGGTCGTTTATCACAGGGCTGGAGCGAGTGTCAAGAAAATAAATAGCCTTACAGGGACTTTAACTCACTGGACTTGTTCTGAAGTTTCTTTACCAGAGAATCATAGCCGTTTGCAGTAATAATCCGGTTAAACTGACTGCGATAGTTAGATACCAGGCTAACACCCTCGATAACTACATCGTAAACCATCCATTTCCCGTTTAGTATTGTCATTTTGTAGTCCAGTGTGAACTCATCGCGCTTGGCTGTGATGACTTTGGATCTGACCTCAGCGTGATTGGCGTCTTGAACGATTTCTTTTATGTAGACAATTTTTTCGTTGTTGTAGGATTCAATCTTGCCGGCATAAGAGTTTTCCAGCAGTGTTGCAAAAAGCTCAGAAAACTGTTTCTGTTCTACGGCTGTCCGCTGGTTCCAATGTTTTCCCAAAGAGCGTTTTGACATTTCCCGGTAGTCGAAAATTTGACTGATGGTTTTCTTGAGTGCCTGACGTCTCTTTGCATCATTTTTTTTCATCTCTTTGTCAGCAACAATTTTTACAACCTGATCGACAGTTTTTTTGACATCCTCTGTAGGTGTAGCCCAGGCGTGAGTTGTCAAAAAAACAGAGGCGATAAACATAAGGAAAATCTTCTTAATCATGGGACCTCCTATTATTTAGGTTCAGCAAATGACTGATCGCTGGTGGCATAATTCAGGTTGGCCAGAGCGATATGATAATTATAAATAGACTGAAAATATGCTGCACGCATGCGGGCATAAGATTGTAATGCCTCAAAGATATCCCGGGAAGGACCGATTCCAAAGTCAAAGTTGGCCAGTGCAGTAACTGCCCATTTTTTTGCATTCGTATAGGATATTTTTGACGCCTCAGCGGTATTTTCGGCTTCCCTCAGTTCCAGGTAAAACTTTTTTACCTGGAGCGGGATGTTTTTATCCGCAAACTCTTTAGTGCTGACCAGTCGATTGTATTGAGCACGTTCGCCAGACACTTTAGCTCCGGTAATGCCGAAATCCAACTTCCAGCGTGCCCCCAGGGCAACACCACCATTGATGTGGTTGAACTTGTCGTCAATGTAGGGATTGTTAATGCGGTCCCGGTTATCTGCATAGGCCCATGAAAACAGGCCGCCGATGAAAATATCTGGATAGTAGTTAGCCTTGGCAGCTTCTACCAGTGCGGAACGGGCCTTTAGACCAGCTTCGATCTGGTGAAATTCCGGGCGTCTTTCTTTGGCTTTGTTAATAAAATAATCCAGTCTTGGCACGTCTGCATTGGGCAGGGTTAAACGCTCGGTTGCAATCTGCAGGTTTGCGTCTTGAGGAAGCCCAAGCCTGGTTTTTAGCGCTGATAAGGCGAGTGTCTCTCCCTTTTGAGCCTCTTCAAGGTATTTTAAAACCTCTCCGGTAAAAGCATCAAGCTTGAATAGATCCATCTCATCAATATTGTTAGATTCCTGTTCCAGGAGGCTCTGAGCTTTCTGGCGGGCCTTTGTAAGCGTATCCTGAACTTCAAGGATCAGCTCTTTCATTTCCCTGGCAAACAGAAGGCCATAATAGTATTCGCGAACCTTGACAACAACTTCATTTGAACGTTGGACTTTGCGGTGCCGATCAACTTCAATACCGTATGTGGCGGCCTTCATGTTTTCGGAGATCTTGCCGAACGTATACAATGGCTGGATCAGTGTCGCGTCCGTACTGGTGAACCAGGTCATATTGTTCAAGCGTAGAGAACTCTTATCTGTCGCAAACAGATCCTCTTTGTGCGCCCTCAGAGCTGGGCCAAACAGTGATGTGACTTCCAGTTGAGGGTAGCGGTAGGACTTGGCCTCATCCAGTTTGCTTGAAGCAAGCTGGATATCCGCTTGCGATTCCCCCAGTTCAGGCGGAGCTTTAAGTGCCATTCGTATACATTCTTCAAGGTTAAGAACCAGTTTATTTTCAGATGCGGCTTCGTTGGCGGCAAATGATGTGAATGGTATTAAAAACAGCAGGCAAAAAA
>JBGSQR010000116.1:0-7476 GCA_041737975.1 Geobacterales bacterium
CCTGTTGTTTTACCATGTCAGGCTGCGTTGCTATGTGGTCGTCGAGCTGAAGACGGTCGATTTTGAGCCGGAGCATGCCGGAAAGCTCAATTTCTATATAAAGGCCGTGGACAGTCAGTTCCGCCAGGAAGACGATCACCCAACAATCGGCATCTTGCTTTGCAAGAACAAGGATAAGCTTGTTGCCGAATATGCCCTGAGCGATATTCACAAACCAATCGGCGTCTCTGAATATCAACTCACCCAGTCGTTGCCAGATAATCTTAAACCTAGTCTCCCAAGTGTTGAGGAAATTGAGAGAGAACTTGAGGGAGATTTAACATGAGCTTAAACAATAAAGTAAATAACAAAGCCGAACTACTGGCCCCGGCCGGATCACTGGAGTCCTTTTTTGCTGCCATGGAAAAAGGCGCTGACGCCGTTTATGCCGGACTGCAGGAATTTTCCGCTCGCGCCAGGGCCAAGAATTTCAGTATCAATCAGATGGAACGGATGGTGGCCTATGCCCACAGCCTGGATCGCAAGGTCTACATAACACTCAATACCCTGGTCAAGGAAAAGGAACTGCCGCACCTGGTGGATACCCTGGCTGCTTTGACGGAAATGCGCGCCGACGGCGTGATTGTTCAGGATCTGGCGGTTGCACGGCTGGTCCGCAATCACTTCCCTTCTCTGGAGTTGCATGCTTCGACCCAGATGACTGTTCACAACGGACCTGGTGTGCGCATGCTGGGTGAGCTTGGCTTTACCAGAGCGGTACTGGCCCGGGAACTGGCACTGGATGAAGTGGCCGCCATTACGGCCTCAACTGATGTGGAGATTGAAACCTTCGTGCATGGCGCGCTCTGTTTCTCCATCTCCGGTCAATGTTTCTTCTCCTCCTACCTGGGTGGACATAGCGGCAATCGTGGGCGTTGCGCCCAGCCTTGCCGCCGCCTTTACGATCATCGCGGTAAACAGGGTCACTATTTTTCCACCAGTGACCTGTCGGCCATTGAAATGATTCCGGATCTGGTTCGGGCCGGAGTCAAATCGCTTAAAATTGAAGGCCGGATGAGATCTGCTGAATACGTGGCCTGCGTTGTGGAAGCCTATCGTATGGTTATGGATGCACCGGAAAAAGACCTTAAAGAAGCTGTTCGGGCCGGCAAGGAGCTGCTGAAGTATTCCTTCGGTCGTACACCGACCAAAGGCTTCCTATCCGCTCAACAACCGGACGATATTGCCAATCCCTGGCAAAAGGGTGGTACCGGTCGCTTTATCGGTCAGATCAAAGCGGTCAAGGGCAATCGCCTGACCTTCGAAACCCGCGATCACCTGTTTGTGGGGGACCGATTGCGGGCCCAACCCAAGAGCGATATGGCCGGCCAGGCCTGGACCCTGCGCGAACTGTTCTGCTGCCGCAAAAAAGTCATGGAGGCCCGGCCCGGCAGTACGGTTGAGGTAGAAACACCTTTCCGTTTTTCCGTTGGTGATTCGGTCTATAAAGTTTCTTCGCGCGAAGCATTCACCATGAGTGAAAATGCCTGCAACCGCCGTCTGCAAGCCATAAAGAAGGATAACCTGCCCTGCGGCCTGACAATCAGGCTGGCTGACGAACAACTCTTCATTCAGGCCGATGTGGCCGGAAATCAGTATGACTTCCAATTCCAGCTGGGTCAGTTGGAAGAGGCGCGCTCCACTGATATGCAAGGTGTTCTGCTGTCACAATTTTCCAAAACAGGAGAAGCCCCATTCCGCCTGGACTCGCTGCAGGCAATCGATTTTCCACCTGTCCTGATACCTGCTGCACATTTTAAAGAGCTGCGCCGCCAGCTATATGGCAATCTGGAAGAGGCTGTAACCCAGAGATTCAACGAACTGAATGCCAAAGCCCGCCGGACGGCCCTGAATGACGTCATGGCTGTGCATCCGGTTGATCGCTCCTTTGGCCAATCAACCGGCGGACGTGAAACTCTGACCCTGTTAATCGATCAACCACGCGACTGGCGCTTTCCGTTTCAACTGGGGGCCGATTTAACCATGCTGACCCTGACCAAAGCGGCCATCCATCAGCTCCCCTCCTCCGTACCGCGCATGCGGGACTCGGAAGATAAAATCATCTGGCAGTTACCTTTTATCATTTTTGAACGGGATATTGAACTCTACCGGGATACCATCAAGCAACTCTATCGAGCCGGATTCAGACGTTTTGAGGCCTCAAATATTTCCCACTTCAACCTGCTGCGCAAGTTTGAAGGCATCCACATTTCCACCTGGCATCGCTGTTTTTCCCTGAACAGCCAGGCTCTGAAATCATGGCAGGAACTGGGAGCCGAAACCGCCACGCTCTATATTGAAGATGATGCCGAAAACCTCTCTGACCTGCTGTCAACCAATACCGGCATCACCCAGCGAATCATTGCCTATGCTCCGCTACCTGTTATGACTACCAAGATCAAAATGAAAGACGTCCACAGCAATACACCGCTGCAGTCAGACCGGGGTGAGGAGTATCGTGTTACCACCCGCGACGGTCTGCAGACCATTACGGCGGCCATCCCGTTTTCACTGACCGCCCGCCACCACGAATTACGTCACAACGGCTGCCGCGCCTTTCTGATTGACCTGCGCCAGGCTGATCGTGAGTCATGGGGGAATATAATCGGCGCCTTCAAGGTCAGCCGTGAGCTGCCGGGGACAACAGAATTCAACTATGCACAGGGTTTGGTTTAAATGCGAATACTGGCCGTCATAGGCTCGCTGTTTCTACTTTTAGCAAATAACGCCTTTGCCGGCCAGACCGTTGTCGGCATGGTACGTAACGTCTATGACGGCGACACTATTTTGATGACTACCAAAACACAGAGCAAAATGAAGGTCCGGCTCTATGGAATTGATGCCCCTGAAACCGGTCGTCCAGAACAACCCTATGCCCGGGTTGCCCGCCGAACCCTGATGTACAAGATCATGGGACGTGAAGTAACAGCCGAGATTATTGAGTCGGACAAGTACAACCGGGCTGTGGCGGTAATCCGCTATCAGGGACGGGACATTAACCGGGAAATGGTCAGTGAAGGCATGGCCTGGGCCTATCGGCAATACCTGCAGGGACCTTATGTTTCCCAGTACATTAATTCAGAAGAGCGGGCCCGCACCCGTCACAAAGGTTTGTGGCGCACACCCAATCCGCAACCACCATGGGAATGGCGCAAGAGTTACAATAATGGCGGTCGTCACAAGCGCTGATACTGGCAACTTTTTATTTTTACCTGTTTATTAAGTTAGAAGTTAACACACTTATCCTTTTTATCAGGATTTGGAGATACCCTATGAGCCTTTCCGAAGAGACTATAACGATTAACGAAACCTTGAAAACAATCAAGGCACGACGCAGCATAAGGACATTTGCCAAGGATGAGATCCCTGATGAACAGATCAGAATCCTGCTGCAGGCCGCCAATGAAGCACCCTCGGCCCATAATCAGCAATCCTGGCGATTCATTGTTCTCAAGGGAGATAAAAAGCAGGGACTGGCCGATCTGGTTTCAGATGCCGCACCCCGCTTTTCCAAAACGGCTCAGGCGCTGCTGCGCATGTCGGCCCGCAGCATTGCCAGTGCGCCGGTTGTTATTGCCGTTGCCAACTCAGGCGACCTGATTGACCATGGCACCGAACTGTTCAGTGGCGAAAAGGAACTGGCCGG
The DNA here is from genome assembly GCA_041737975.1 of Geobacterales bacterium. GTDB lineage: Bacteria > Desulfobacterota > Desulfuromonadia > Geobacterales > Pseudopelobacteraceae > JBGSQR01. Next base: position 3,686 of record JBGSQR010000116.1, read on the forward strand.
AGATTTTTTCAGGACTATGGAGATTCAGAGTTCTGCCGCTGCAGTTCAAAACATGCTGCTGGCGGCCACCTCGCTCGGCCTGGCCACCGTCTGGCTCGGCATTATGTTCCTGCTAAAGGATGATGTTCTCAGATTTCTTGAGGAACCGTCCGGTGAATTCATGGCGGTGGTACCAGTTGGTCTGCCGTCCAGAGCGGCCGGGTCTCTACCTAAAAAACAGTCTTTTGAAATGAAGGTGACTTATCTGGGCTGATACTGCTGTTTTAGAAGAATGAGCTGATCGCAATAAAGTCTTCACACATTTTAACTGTGGGAGTATATTGACGCCAGTAGCAAAAAGGTGATCCGGAATACTTCTTGGGGTGAATGGACTTGGCCGATATCCTGATTCATCTTCTGCTGGTTGCCATCATGCCGCCGCTTCTATTCGGCATTATCAACCGTACCAAAGCGCTGGTTGCCGGCCGCACCGGGCCTCCCCTGCTTCAGCCCTACTATGACCTGTACCGTCTTCTGCGAAAAGGGACGGTCTTCAGCACTACTACAACCTGGGTTTTCAAGGCTGGTCCGATCATTGCCCTGGCAACGCTGCTGACCGCTTCACTGCTGATCCCGCTCGGTAACCACCAACCACCGGTTTCATTTAACGGTGACATGATCCTGTTTGCATATTTGCTGGCACTGGGCCGCTTTTTCACCACCATCGCTGCAATGGATACCGGATCCAGCTTCGAAGGAATGGGATCCGTACGGGAAGTCACCTTTTCCTGTCTGGCGGAGCCGGTCGTATTTATCGTCCTGCTTTCCCTTTCGCGACTGTCCGGCTCCCTCTCGCTTTCAGGTCTTTTGACCTATTCTTCTGCCATGCTCTGGATGAATTCCGGAGCAGCCATGGTCATGCTGGCTGCCAGCCTGTTTTTCATCCTGCTGGCAGAGAACTGCCGCATCCCCTTTGACGACCCCAATACCCATCTGGAGCTGACCATGATTCATGAAGTCATGGCGCTGGATCACAGCGGTCCTGCCTATGGTATGATAATTTACGGCGCCACACTCAAGCTGTTCATTCTTGGTGCTTTCTTCCTGCATGTCGCCCTGCCACTACGAATTTCAAATGGCTATCTGGATTGGCTATTTTTTCTAGGTTCAATTTTCCTGCTTGCGATAACTATCGGGGTTGTTGAATCTGTCATGGCCCGCTTCCGTATGACACGGGTACCGCAGATGCTGCTATCCGCCTGTGTTCTTTCCGCTTTTGCCATGATACTGGTCTTGAGGTAACTGCATGAATTTCGCTACAGACCAACTGCTGGCACTTGTTCTACTGATCAACATTATAATTCTCGGTACCCGACGCACAGAAATTGCCATTCGCGCCATTTCCATACAGGGTATATTTATAGGGTTGTTGCCTCTATTGATGCACACCTTCGGATATCAACTACTCGCTATGACACTGCTGGTACTGGCAGTAAAAGGCTTTTTCATACCCTGGCTGCTGCTGAGAGCAATCAAAAAAGTTCATTTTGCCGAGGATGTGCGACCTCTTTTCGGCTACAGCGGCAATATTATCGCTGGCGCACTGACGACTGCCCTGGCCTTTGCCGTTGCGGCTCACCTGCCTCTGGCCCCAGCTCATCAGGGGCTTCTGATCGTACCGGTATCACTGGCAACCATACTGGCCGGTGCCATCAACCTAGCCACCCGGCGAAAAGCTATTAACCAGGTTATGGGTTATCTGCTGTTGGAAAACGGCATCTTTCTGTTCGGACTGTTATTGACTGAAACCATGCCTTTAATGGTCGAAGCAGGGGCGCTGCTCGATCTGATTGCCGGTATCTTCGTCATGGGCATTATTATAAATCACATCAACCGCGAATTTTCTTCAATTGACACCAGCCACTTGACGGCACTGCGGGAGTCGGAATAATGCTGCCTCTCACTTTGCTGATACTGCTGCCGCTACTGGGCGCCCTGACTGCCTGGCTGATTCCTTCCAACCAGAAGCGCCCCCGGGTACTGACGGTTCTGGCATGCTTGCATCTGACTCTTTCCTTTATTGCTGTCGGCTATTCAACAAGCAGCTCAACCAACGAGTGGATTCACCTGGATTCCATCGGCAAGGTTTTCCTACTGGAATTTTCCGTACTCTTCTGCGCCTGCTCTTTTTATGCCATTGATTATCTGCAGTACCGAAACGAACGGGATAACCGTGTTCTCTGTACCGGAATGCTGGTCTGTCTGTCGGCCATGTCCCTGACCGTCGTCTCCCACCACATGGGTCTGCTTTGGCTGGCCATTGAAACTACCACACTGGCCATGGCACCAATGGTCTATTTCAATCACAATGCCCGTTCCATTGAAGCAACCTGGAAATATATGCTGATCTGTTCCGTCGGCATTGCACTGGCCCTGCTGGGGATATTTTTCCTGGCCTATTCAACAGTTGTGGCCGGACTGGAACCTTCGCTGATCCTGGAAGAACTACAGGGATATGCCTCACGCTTGCCCAAGGTCTGGCTCAATGCCGCATTTATCTTCATGCTGATCGGGTATGGGACAAAAATGGGATTGGCGCCCATGCACACCTGGAAACCTGACGCCTATGGCGAAGCACCCGGCATCGTCGGCGCCATGATGGCCGGTGGCCTTGCCAATTGCGGTTTTCTGGGATTGATCAGGGTTTATCAGATCTGCATGCATTCGGGAGATGTTCGTTTTTTTCATCATGTCCTGATCGGAATGGGACTTTTTTCCATCGCAGTTGCCGCTGTTTTTCTGGTGCGCCAGACCGATTTTAAACGCATGCTGGCCTATTCAAGTGTGGAGCATATGGGACTGTTAACTCTGGCTCTGGGACTGGGTGGCAAAGCGCTATTTGGTGCCATGTTGCATGTCATTGCCAATGGTCTGGGAAAAGGTGTGATGTTCCTGATCTCCGGCAACATCCACCGCGCCTTTGCCTCCAAAAATATGGAAATTGCCAGGGGTACACTTAAACGCGCACCCTGGAGCGGAACACTATTTCTACTCGGTTTTTTCGGTTTAACCGGCTCACCTCCCTTTGCGACTTTTGCCAGCGAGTTTTCCATTTTCTCCGGCGCCCTGGGACAAGGTCATTTACTTATCGCCATTTCGCTTGCCATACTCATATCGGTGGCATTCCTGGGCATGTCGTTCACTGTTTTACCGGTTGTTTTTGGAGACCCACCGGCTAAACGGCAACGCACCAAATACAAAGATACAGTTTTGCTAATTGCCCCCTCCATGACACTTTTGATTTTGCTGGCAATTATCGGGATCTGGCTGCCCGCTCCGCTGCTGGATATTCTCAATTCTGCGGCAGCACTTCTTGAGGTTCCCAAATGAACGCAGAAGTTATAATTAAAACATTCCGCAATGGTGAAAGCGTTTCTACACGTGATGTTCCCGAATTGGCTCTGGAGGATTTTCTTCAGGCCATCGTCGAACTCACCGGCCAGCATTGGCATATCTGTAGTTATTTCGGAGTGGTGGATCAGGAAGGTGTCGCATTATGGTGTATTCTGTCCGGTTCAAATATGAGACTGGGCGCAATCAGTTCCTGGACTGAAGACAGCCTGCCCAGCATTACGTCCGTCTGCCCCGAAGCTCACCTTTTTGAACGTGAAATTGCCGAGCAGTGTCTGGTTCGTCCCGAAGGTCACCCATGGTTCAAGCCGCTCCGTTATCAGAAACCGCTCTGCGATGGGGTAGGGTTCTGGAGTGAAACAGATGGTGGCGGTCTCATTCCGGCTGTCACAGATTTCTAC
>JBGSQR010000124.1:0-5672 GCA_041737975.1 Geobacterales bacterium
CGGATTTCTTACTTCGTGTGCAACACCACCAGCTATTTGGCCAATTGACTCAAGCTTTTTGGCTTCGTAAAGATCGTTGGCCAGTTGCTTGTTCAAAGTAATATCACTGATAAAACCGCTCCAGAGAATACTGCCATCAGCCAGCTGCTGTGGTTTGGCTACTATAGAACGCCAGCTAATATGTTTTTGTTTGTCAATTATTCTGCACTCATGATACCAGGGGCTAAGTGTTCGGGCCGATTCTCTGATTGCATCCTGCACACTGTCATAATCATCAGGATGCAGCATATCAAACAGAACATCCGGATTTTTCATAACTTCTGCAGCTGTTACACCTGAGAAGTTATCAATTGTGTCACTGATGAAAGGAAAACGGTATTTTCCATCACTGAATAGCTGAAACTGAAACAGAAGACCAGGCACCTGGCTGGATAAATTACTGAACAGGTCCTTGGATTTCTGTAATTCGAGAGTACGTTCCTCAACACGTAACTCCAATTCCACATGTGCCTTCTGAAGTTCTTTCCGGGCCTCTTTTAATTCATCGTTTAACTCAAGTTCCCCCTCATACTGTGCCTGAAGCGCATCCTTCTCTTTTCTTTTCCACCAGAATGAAACCCCTAGAACTAAAGTACTGATCAGCATCAGGCAAGCTGAAATCACGTACCAGACGTGAGTTGACATTGGCTCAACTGCCTCACTGGTATCAATTTTAGCGACCATGGACCAAGTGGATCCGGGTATGGTTCTGGTTGCACTCTGAACCGACACTCCCCGATAATCAATACCTTCGAAAACGCCCTCTTCCCCAAGAACTGCTTTGACAGCAGGCATATTCACCTGTGACATGGGACGTCTGTACTTCATAGCAGCATTATCCATAAACCTGAGGTCATTCAAAAACAGGACGTCTTTACCTTCCTGCCTGACCAGCAAAGTTTCTGCAGAATGATTGGCGGTCGGCCAGGACTGGACAATCGGAAACAGCTCCTTGTATGGGTCTATTTCCAACACCAGGATAGCTAACAGTTTTTTCGAAATGTTCCGTTGATAGATGATTGGAATTGCAATATTGAGGCTGATTTTGTCGTTTGAATTATCAATAAAAATATCAGTCAGAACAATTTCCTGTTCATTAATAACATTTTTGAGTAATTCGCTATAATCCTGAGTAACAGGCTGGTTATTCTCAGAAAATGAAACAACCCGCTCACCTGAGAGTTTAAACAGGATGACTTTTCTGTAACCGGACAGGTCCGTCAAATTTGCAGCCCAGACGTTGAAATCGTCTATAAATGTATCTTTATTTTTACCTGATAAGTATTCATAAATTTCATGACTCATTATGGCATTTTTATGTATTGAGCTTGCTTCAACAATGCGTTCTTTACGCCACTGTAATATGGCAGCCACTTTCAAGTCTGCAATAGTTGAAAGGTCGTTTTGTTTTTCACCAATCAAAGTCTGTCTCTGCAACTGCAGAAAACCAAACCCTATTCCGCTGATCAGCAGAGGTAAAATAATAAAAACTAAAATAAAATATAACGATTGATTTAGTTTTAAGGAGGGTTGTTTGGACATATTTCAGTTTTTATCCCCATAAAACACTGAGCATACAACAGCAACCCGGCTGCTTCGGAAAACGTTTAAAAAACTAACGCTCTTTTTCAGCCATTGCAAGAACCTTCTCATAACTTGAAAGAGTCCCGCCATGCTTGTTCATAAACTTCTCAGCAGCTGATTTATCAGCAAAAGCCCATTTAGGAGTGTTTGTCATTACCCCTTTGACGGTGCCTCCAACAACCCAGTAGGCATTTTCTACATTAATCAATTTTTTGGTAAAAAAGTCAGCCACTTCAACTACTTTAAGTTTCTTTCTATTTTGGGCTTTTAACTCAATTGTCAGGCAACGGATACTGCATAGGCCGACCACACTGTTATCAGCATATGTTACTCTAATTCTGGCATGACTGTATTGATTTCTGTCCATACCACAATATGCACATCCCCTGTGGTTGCGAATATCAGCATGTTCAGATTTTTCGGTGCCATAAGTACCGGCATAGCTCACAACTATTGCAAGATGAGATATTAAAACAAGCAATAGAAAAAGTCTTTTCATTGTCCATTCCCCCCAACCGGAAATAATATGAATTATTATATTAACTTGTTGAACTTTTCTTTGCAATAAGGATGTTACACTCTGTTTCCTATAATTTCAGTAAACTACCACAACTATATTTTCTCTGTAATTTTTTTCTGTGTTTGCAAATACCTTTATTGTCAACCACACACCAGACTCGAGGTTGACAATGAAAGCTCCTTATGATATCGGTTGACGCGGAGGTAGCAAATGACTATCAGAAAACTAATCATTGAGACAGCTGACAATATTATCGCAGGAAAAATCATCAGCACTGATATAGCGCTTAATCTCTCTCAGGCAAGCGGAGCAAATCTTCATCTGCTTTTTGCCGAAGCATCCAGAATACGTGAACATTTCAAAGGTACAACTGTTACATTATGCTCAATCATAAATGCAAAATCGGGGAAATGTCCGGAGAACTGCGCATATTGCGCTCAATCCGCATCTCATCAAACTGACGTACAGGTTTATCCTTTAGTCGATGAAGAAGAAATCGTTAGTTGTGCCAGGAGCGCTGCTGAGAATGGAGCTCAGTGTTATGGGATTGTCACCAGCGGCACAGGTATTCAACCGGGTGAAGAGCTGGATAGAATCTGCCGGGCTGTAAAGCGTATCAAGTCAGAAACATCCATCAACCCCTCCTGTTCTCTGGGCATCCTGGATAACACAACTGCACTGTTGCTGAAGGAAGCGGGGATGGTGACCTACCACCACAACCTGGAAACTTCTCGCAGCTTTTTCCCAAGCATCTGCACAACCCATGACTATGAGCAGGACGTAGAAACTGTTCGTGCGGTCAAACGGGCCGGATTGAAAGTCTGTTCTGGCGGTATCTTTGGCTTGGGCGAGAGTTTCGAGCAAAGGATAGAAATGGCAGAAACACTTCGTGAACTGGACGTCGACTCACTGCCAATGAACTTTCTTGATCCTGTTGCGGGAACAAAACTGGCTGAGGCACGCTTCCTGACCCCGATGGACTGCCTTAAAACCATAGCAATCTATCGTTTCATGATGCCTCAGCAGAATCTTGCTGTATGCGGAGGCCGCGATAAAAACCTGAGAGAACTGCAATCATGGATTTTCCTGGCAGGAGCTAGCGGAATGATGACCGGCAACTATCTAACCAAACTAGGACGTGATCCGGAGCAGGACCACCTGATGCTGTCTGATCTTGGATTGACAATTGGAGCCTGCAGTTGAAAAAAGGTATTTTCATCACCGGAACTGACACCGGTGTCGGCAAAACCATCGTATCAGCAACCCTGGCCAGATTACTTCGTTTGAGAGGGATAAACGTCGGTGTCATGAAACCGGCTACCAGCGGTTGCCGTGAAGATAACGGCCAACTGGTTTCAGATGATGCTCTGCTGTTATGTAATGCTGCCGGAGTAACCTACAACAGCGATATAGCCCCGTATCTGCTGCGTGAGCCACTGGCTCCGGCGGAAGCCGCCAAAATTGATGGAATACAGATCGATTTCGATCATATTCACGATTGCTATAACAGGATTGCTGCAAAACATGATTTTGTCATTATTGAAGGAGCTGGGGGATTGATCGTGCCTTTGAGTGGCTTCAGCACAGTTGCCGACCTGGCCCTGGAAACCAAACTGCCACTGCTGGTCGTTGCACGCCCCAATCTGGGAACCATCAATCACACGTCATTAACATGTATGGTTGCTAAACAAATGGGGATAGAACTGACTGGAGTAGTTATAAACAATTTCCCGGACAAGCCCGGCCTGGCAGAAGAAAGTGCCGCTGGTTATATCAGCGCGCTCTGCCCAGCCCCCCTGCTGGATATCTGGCCACACTGTGACAATAAAAATGAATATGAAGCCATAGAATATCTGGCCCATTGGCTTGACAATCGTCCAGAAACAGATCAGCTGCTTGAAAAGCTGGGCTGTCTGGCTTAATTGTTATCCGGGTAAAACTCCCGCATCATGGCTGTTGGATCAAGCAGGTTGATTGGCCGCTGACCATACCAGCCCCTGGTCCAATCTAAGGTCCCGGCAGTATAGATCTCAAAATGAAGCTGACTTGTACCGCTGACCCTGCCAATAGCCTGTCCTTTTTCCAATCGGGATAACACTGTGACATCCGGTCTGTCCAGTTCGGCATAATTGGCAATGAAATCGCCATGATCTACCAGCACCCCATATGTCACTTCGCCATTGGCTCTGACATAGAATGGAGCAACTTTTAGCACTGATCCGCTTTTCATGGCTTTGACTATTGTTCCGGCGCCACCTGCCGGATAAATATCAATCCCGGCATGGCTTCGTTTATTTCTGTTTCTTGGAGCACCAAAATAAGGGTAATCCTGCGATTTTTTACCCCAACGTCCGCAACTGGCAGATGTTTCTTTTATAAATGGATATCTTAGTGTGCCATCCATGGGAGCAGACAAATCAGCAGCAGATGCCATATCCAAAGCACCTGGCAACAGAGTTAGCAAAATAAAATAAAACATTCGCAGGGCCATTCCATTGCGATTCATCAGATAAATTCCTTTTATGTATTTATCCTGTTTTTCAGGTTATTTTATTTAAAACTATACGATACACCAAAATGACAATCACATATTACAGGCAGATTGCTCAATTTTTCAAGGAGTCATTCCCATGACAGACAATTCAACCTATTCAACTGAACAACTCAGAGCTTGGGATAAACGGCACGTATGGCACCCCTTTACCCAGATGCAGGATTGGGAACAGGAAGAACCGATTGTAATTACGCGTGGCGAAGGAAGCTGGCTGATTGACAGTGAGGGAAAACGTTACCTGGACGGTGTTGCCTCCATGTGGACGAATGTCCATGGCCATTGTCGGAAAGAATTGAACGAAGCTCTTAAAGCTCAGGTCGACAGACTGGAACATTCAACCATGCTTGGCCTGGCCAGTGAACAAAGCATTATTCTGGCACATAAACTATCGGAAATTACTCCTGCAGGTGTCGATCGTTTTTTCTACTCGGATAATGGTTCTACAGCAATGGAAGTCGCTGTTAAAATGGCCTATCAGTATCAGTCCCATACCGGGCATCCGGAACGCAGCAGTTTCATAACATTTCGCAATGCCTATCATGGAGATACCCTGGGCGCCGTCAGTGTTGGTGGCATCGATATTTATCATTCTACTTTCAAACCGCTGATGTTCGACGTCATCCAGGCACCGTCACCTTACTGTTACCGCTGCGAACTGGGTTGTGACTCTCCTGATACCTGTAACATGAAGTGCATTGATGCACTGGAAAACATTATGCGTGAACATGCAGCGACCTCTGCGGGCCTTGTTATTGAACCACTTCTACAAGGTGCCGGTGGAATGATTGTACAACCGAAAGGGTTCCTCAAAAAAGTCCGTGAACTCTGCAACCAATACGACCTGCTGATGATTACAGATGAAGTTGCTACCGGGTTCGGCAGAACCGGAGCCATGTTTGCCTGCAATCATGAGGATGTCACTCCAGACATCATGGCCATATCCAAGGGCATTGCGGCAGGATACCTTCCACTAGC
>JBGSQR010000135.1:0-5427 GCA_041737975.1 Geobacterales bacterium
AGACAGTGTCCCTCACTACCTATCCATCCACTAACTACTGTTGCTACAGATGAATAACCCACAGCAATATTTTCCCCATATGTACTCCAGTTGTATCCTGCATGAGAAATCCTTGTTCCAGCTGTGCTTCCATCCGTTCCAGTATGTGAAAACGAGGAATGAGAGGCCATGTCAACAGAATGCCTGAAAGCAGCCGTTGCCAACTTGTCATTCCAGATAACCGGACCGACTGGCGGCTTAACGGTTGTACCACAGGTTTGCTGTACTGCACGGGCACTATTGATGGCAGCGACCATTTCTGCCTTGATGCCGTCAACACGTGTATCACCGGCTACTGGAACAATAACTGAATTGTCAACGCCCCCATCACTCCCACCGCCACCACAGCCGGAAAGTGTTATTAAAACAAGAAAAATCAGTATTATAAATTGAACCGGCATTGTTTCACCTCTCTACAGGGAAGCTATAATTAATGTGCCTCACTCCAGTTTGCACCATGGCTGATATCGACCTTCAGCGGCACTTTCATCGCCACCGCATTTGCCATCTCTTGATCAACAAGCAGCTGCATTTCCAGCAACTCCTCTTCCGCCACCTCAAAGACCAGTTCGTCATGCACCTGCATGATCAGGCGGCTTTTCAGCTGTTCTTTCTTAATCCTGGCCTCTACACGAATCATGGCATTTTTGATGATATCCGCAGCTGAGCCCTGTATCGGGTAGTTGATGGCATTACGCTGGGCAAAGGAGCGCAGATTGCCGTTAGTACTATTGATATCTGCAATGGGTAATCTGCGACCCAGAATAGTTGTCACATATCCGGCCTCTTCAGCCTGACGGATGCAGGACTCAAGAAAACCGACCGCCTTGCTGTGTCGTTCCTTATAGGCACTAATAAACTCCTCGGCTGTTTTACGGGCGATGCCGAGTTGTTTGGCCAGACTGAATGCACCCTGTCCATAAATGATACCGAAGTTGATGGTTTTGGCCTGGCGACGCATCTCCGGCGTAACCATTTCCGGAAACAGACCGAAGACTTCGGAAGCTGTGCGGGTATGAATATCTTCGTCATTGGCAAAGGCGTGACAAAAAACCGGATCGCCGGAAAGGTGCGCCAGTACGCGCAGTTCGATCTGGGAATAGTCGGCAGACAGGATCACAAAACCGGGTTGGGCAATGAAGGCATGGCGGATCATACGACCTTCATCGCTGCGGATCGGAATATTCTGCAGATTCGGGTCGGATGACGACAGGCGGCCCGTATTGGTGACAGTCTGGTTATAGGATGTATGAACACGTCCGGTACGAGGATTGATCAGACGCGGCAGGGCATCGCTGTAAGTAGATTTAAGTTTGGAGACACCGCGATAGTCCAGGATCAGACGTGCTATTTCATGTTCTTCGGCCAGGGAGGTCAACACCTCATTATCCGTTGAAAAACCGGTTTTACCCTTTGTCTTTTTGCCGCTTTTCAGCTGCATCCGCTCAAACAGTACCTCCCCCATCTGTTTGGGAGAGTTGAGATTAAAACTGCCGCCGGCCAGCTCAAAGATGCGCTCCTCAAGCTTTGCCATGCGGGAGGCAAAGTCTGCCGACAACTGTTCCAGCATCACTGTGTCCAGTAACACGCCGTGGTTTTCCATTTCCGCCAGTATGGGAATCAGTGGAACCTCAACTGTTTTAAACAATTCATCCAGGCAGTTTCCACTCAGCAGGGGAGCAAACTTTTCACGCAGAAGCCAGGTGGCATCGGCATCTTCGCAGGCATAGCGTGAGGCGGCCTCGATTTCCACGTGTGAAAAATTAATCTGTGCCTTGCCGCTTCCGGCGACCTCACTGTAACTGATCATCTTGTGCCCCAGATGTTCAACGGAGAGCGCATCAAGCCCATGCCCCTGACGGGTCGGGTTGAGCAGATAGGAAGCCAGCATGGTATCAAACCAGACCCCATTCAATGTAATTCCATTTGTCTGCAAAACCTGCATATCAAACTTGATGTTCTGGCCGACCTTGCGTATGGCAGGATTTTCCAGCAACGGTCTTAGAAACTCCAACACATTCTGCCGTGGCAGCTGGCCGGGCTGGAATTCGGCACATACAGGGTCCGTGCTATTTTCGGAAAAGGCAAACAACGCCCCTTCAGCCCCCTTTTCGGTTACCGGCGTGTGGCAAACCAGGTGCCCGACCGGAATATAATAAGCCTCATGTTTTTTGAAAGAAAACGACAGGCCCACAATTTCGGCATCACGCGGATCAAGGCTGCTGGTTTCCAGATCAATGGCAAATTCGCCTGCTTGCTCTAAATCATGGACCAGTTTTTTCAGTTGATCCATACTCGTAACCGTCTGATATTTTTCACTGGAAAGAGTTGATTTGGCAGTTATCCCCTTGATCAGGGAAGTAAAGCCATACTGTTTGAAGAAGGCGTTCAACACCTCCTGATCCGGCTCACGGGCAGCAAGATCCTCCAGCGCAATTTCCATCGGCACATTATACTCTATGGTGGCCAAGCGACGCGACAGCAAGGCCTGCTCACGAAATTCACGCAGTTTTTCGCCATTCTTGCCCTTGACCTCGCCGGCACGATCCAGCAACTGGTCCAGTGAACCAAATTCCTGAATCAATTTGGTGGCGGTTTTCTCGCCAATACCCGGCACACCCGGGATGTTGTCGGAAGCATCACCGGCCAAACCCAGAATATCGGCCACCAGTTCCGGCCCCACACCAAAACGTTCAAATACTTCGGCAATACCGGATTGTTTGTCTTTCATGGTGTCCAGCAGAGTAATCCTGTCACTGACGATCTGCATCAGGTCCTTGTCACCGGTTACCACAACAACGCGACCGCCTTGCTCGGCAAAACGTCTTGCCAACCCGCCGATAATGTCATCCGCCTCAAAGCCTTCCAGTTCCAGCGATGAAATATTAAAGGCTCGTACAACATCCCGGATCGGCCCCATCTGCATGCGCAGGTCATCCGGCATGGCGGCGCGATTGGCCTTGTAATCAGGATAAATTTCGGTACGGAATGTCACCCGGCCGGCATCGAACACCATGGCAAGGTGCTGTGGCTGATGATCCTTGAGAAGTTTCAACAACATCTGGATAAAACCGTAAATTGCATTTGTCGGATGACCGGCAGGAGAAGTGAGATGGCGGACAGCATAATAGGCCCGGTATATATAGGACGAGGCATCAACCAGATATAGTGTATTATTGTGGCTCATAGGTGGCTCCCGGAGGGATTTTCATCGTGGGTAAAAATAATAAAGGCCATTGACGGGCGTTTACTGGCATCACGCATGGCAAATTGCATGCCATCGTAATGCCAACCCTTTGCACTCCATTCATTCAGCGCATCCTGGATAGTTTCTTCTGTTACCGTACTCAACTCCACAACTTTATAAGTAATCATCTGCAGCCTCTTTTTATATTTTGCAAAAAAGTTTATCGCACATACTAGACAACTGACTAAAGTTCTTCAACCAGAAACAGAAAAGGCGGCCCGAAAGCCGCCTTCAAAATCAACTACTAAGTTTATTTTCTATTTGTGAAAACCGAATTTGGAGGAGATTTCTGCCGCCGCCGAGATCACCAGAGGTATCAACTCTTTTTCCATGCGCTCATTACTAAAACGGATAGAAGGGCCAGAAATACTTACAGCCCCGACAATGCGGCGTGTATAATCACGAATCGGAGCACTGACACACTTTACACCCACATCCAGCTCTTCATCATCTACTGCAAAGCCCTGCTCAACAATCTGCTTGAGCTGCTTGCGCAAAACTTCTCCATCTGTAATCGTATTTGGGGTATACGCCTTGAACTCGCCGTTTCTTATGTAATTATCCAGCTCATCTTCCTTCATGTATGCAATCTGAACTTTACCGGCAGCACTGCAATAAGCCGGCAGTCGACTACCTACGCGTGTTACCACTCGAACTGTCATGTCAGTTTCAACGGCATCCAGATAAATACTGTTAAAATCTTTAACTATTGAAACATAGGTTGTTTCATTACACGCCTTGGCAACAGATTCAAGCACCGGCTTTGACTGACGTAAAAGACCTAATTGGCGGATAAATGTCTGACCAAGCTCCAGGGTTTTTATACCCAGGCGATAATTTTCAGTAATCTTGTTCTGTTCGATATAACCGCGAGATTCCAATGTGGCCAGGAGGCGGAATATATTGTTTTTATGAAGCTTTAAACGTTTACTGAGTTCCGTCACACCCAGTTCGTCCACTTCATCCCTGAACTGCTCCAAAAGGTCCAACGCATGGGATACGGACTGAATGAGATAATCTGATTTTTCTTTTCTGAGCATGATAGTATCCTGTATATAATAAATAATGATTCTTATTCGAAAAAGCTTCAGCAAGACACAAATAGGTAAATAGGTAATACCAACTTACAAAAATAAGTATTTGACTTTTACTCTTAGAATATTGTTCTATAGTTGTCAAGGTTTAAGAAGTTCACCATGATAATCCATACGCCTCCATGTTCTTTTGTCTTACAACCTGGCCACAACAAACCTGTCGTGACTAATTATAATATCGTTTTTTGAAAGGATAAACCCGCATGTCATTAGTACGTTTAATCCGTATCACCCTCGCATTTTTTATTCTTTTGATACCTTTTTCCGCCCTCAGCGCTGAATCATACAATGTGCCAATCCTGCTTTACCACCGCCTCGGTCCGACTGTAGCTGACGGCATGACCATAAAAACTACGGTTTTTGAAGCACAGATGAAATATCTGCATGACAACGGCTATACTGTCATTCCATTGAGACGGCTGATCGATGCATATAAGGGCAAAGCCCCGGCTCCAGTGCCAAAATCCGTAGTAATTGTGGAAGATGACGCACACAAATCCGTATACACTGACATGCTACCGGTGATCCGTAAGTACCGTTATCCGGTAACAATTTTTACCTATCCATCAGCAATTTCCAACGCCAAGTACGCCATGACCTGGGATCAACTGAGAGAGCTTAAAAAAACCGGTCTTTTTGATTTCCAGTCACATACCTACTGGCATCCTAACTTCAAGCGGGATCGCAAAAAAATGCCACCGGCCGAATTTGAAAAATCTGTTACTACGCAGTTACAGAAGTCAAAATTGCGACTGGAGAAGGAACTAGGTGGAACTGTTGATCTGCTGGCCTGGCCATTTGGTATCTATGATGATTATCTGCTCAAAAAAGCCGCGGAGGCCGGATTTATCGCCACATTCACAATAGAGCGGAGACACGCCAAATCCAGCGACAACATCATGAAACTGCCCCGTTATCTGCTTGTAAACGCAGATAGTGAAAAAGCATTTGTCCAGTTACTGGCCGGAAGCGCCGTTAAAAGAAACGTTGCCTACTGATGAGCGATGAATCCCCAAAGAAGCACCCCTGCCCAGATTGCACCTTCTG
>JBGSQR010000541.1:0-4624 GCA_041737975.1 Geobacterales bacterium
AGCTGCTGATTAACGCCATCAAAGGAATGGACTTCCGGCCAATGCCGGACGCCACTCGCTGTTGCGGTTTCGGTGGTGTTTTCATGGCCAAGCTGCCGGAAATTTCCATGGCTATCGCAGATGACAAGGCTGAAAGCATCATTGCCACCGGGGCAGATATTGTCACCGGTTGCGACTGCGGCTGCCTGATGAATATCAGCGATGCCCTCAAAAAGCGGGGCAGCGCTGTCAAAGTCAAACATATTGCTGAACTTGTTGCGGAGGCGCTATGAACACACAGACAAGTCTGAATTTCAGATCCAACGCCGCTGCTGCAATTGAGGAC
Organism: Geobacterales bacterium; assembly: GCA_041737975.1. GTDB lineage: Bacteria > Desulfobacterota > Desulfuromonadia > Geobacterales > Pseudopelobacteraceae > JBGSQR01. The sequence goes on from JBGSQR010000541.1 coordinate 326, forward strand.
AAGTCCCTGCGCAAGGCCATGCGCAATGCCACGGAAACCTTCGGTTCCAAACGCACTGTAGCCATGGGTAGTATCGATTTCGAACTGCTGCGTGAAAAGGCTTCAAATATCAGGATGGAGGTCATCAACAACCTGCCGGCCTATATTGAAAAATTCACCACAAAGGCCACCGCAGCCGGTGCCACTGTCCACCGGGCCGTTGATGCAAAATCAGCCAACCAGATCATTGCCGGGATTCTCCAAGATCATAATGTGAAGATGGTGGCCAAGGGTAAATCAATGGTTTCCGAGGAAACTCATCTGAACGCCCATCTGGAAGAGGAAGGTTTCGAGGTGGTGGAGACCGATCTGGGTGAGTATATTATTCAGCTGGAGGGTGAAACACCGTCGCATATCATTGTTCCGGCCATTCACAAGAATCGCCAGCAGATTGGCAAGCTCTTCCATGAACGGCTTGATATGGAATATTCGGAAGACCCTCAGGCACTGACCAAGTTTGCCCGCAAGGTGCTGCGCGAAAAATTCCTGACCGCCGATGCCGGTATTTCCGGTGCCAACTTTGCAATTGCCGAGTCCGGCAGCCTGATCCTCTTTACCAACGAAGGCAATGGCCGCATGGTGACTTCCGTGCCGCCACTGCATATCGCCATCCTTTCGGTGGAGAAGATCCTGCCATCCCTGGCAGAATTGCCGACCTTCATGCGTCTGTTACCGCGCTCGGCCACTGGGCAGATGCTGACAAGTTATGTTTCGATCCTGACCGGCAACCGCAAAGAGGGTGATGCTACCGGTGCCCAGGAACTGCATGTGGTACTGCTTGATAACGGGCGTTCGGAAATTCTGAAGGGCGATTGCCGCGAAATACTGAAATGTATCCGCTGCGGTGCCTGTATGAATGTCTGTCCGGTGTACCGTACCGTTGGCGGCCATTCCTACGGCTGGACCTATCCCGGCCCCATGGGCATTGTCCTGACCACGCTGCTGACCGGCATGGCCAACTCCTACTCACTGGTAGACGCCAGTACGCTTTGCGGTGCCTGCAATGATGCCTGCCCGGTCAAGGTGCCGCTGAAGGAGATGATTCTGAAACAGCGAGTACGCAGGGTTACGGAAGGTTATTCATCCACGGCTGTCTCACTGGGCATGAGCCTGTTCGGTTTGGCCATTAAACATCCGCTGATGTTTTCGACCGGTGAAACCCTGGCCAGTAAGTTCTGGTCGGTGATGCGTACGGTAGGCGGGGAAAACGTTGCCGGCCGATTGCCCTGCCCGGCTAAAATTCCGTTCAGCAGGAGGATGTCATGAGTGTTACTGATGCCAATGTAGCCCTGTTCATGGAAAATGCCGCCAAGGTGGCCGCAGGTTTACACCAGATAGCAGGGACGGACGAGTTGAAGGGCAAGCTTGCTGAAATTGTGGAACGGGATGTGGATGTATTCTGCCCGAAACAGACAGAACTGGAAAATCTTGCCGCCGGATTTCTTGACCGGTTGATTCCGCACTACAGGGAAGCCTGGGTGACGGTTGAGGAGGTTACGGCCGCTATTGCAGAAACCGGCAGTATCGTCTGTACAAGCGCCAATGGAAAGGCGGTGCAGGCCAGTTTGATACCGTCACACCATGTGGCGCTGGTGCCACGAGAAAAAATCTTTGCCACACTGGATGACTTCTTTGCCGTATATGGTGTGTCGCCATCCACAAATATGACGATCATTACCGGCCCCAGCCGCACGGCCGATATTGAGCTGAATCTGGTGATCGGCGTGCATGGTCCTGAAAAACTGGATATTGTTGTAATTTAGCCGTTGGTTATGGACTCGCCCTCTACGGTTTATGGTGAGGGCGAGTTTTTGACTGTTCAATTTCTGCAATTCAATTTTTTTCCGCTTCCTTAATGGCATTTTCAAATCTGTCCTTGCTGAAACCCTGCAACCTGATCTTGTCGCCAATCACCAATAGCGGTACTCCTCGCTTAATATCCGGCACTCCCATGGAGTCATAAATTTTCATAAGTTCATTATAATGGTTGTCATCCAGATCAACCTCCCGGTTAATATAAGCTATTTTCGCTTCGTCCAGGTACTGCTTGGCCTCCATGCAATGTGGGCAGGTTGTTAACGTATATATAACAACTGATGGATATTGGCGCTTTGCTTTAGTCTGTTTGGTTATAATGGACTGCTTAACTACTGATGGAGGAGCTTCAGCAGCGATTATGCTTGTAGCTGAAAAAAACAGGTTTAGACCTATCAGAACTGTTAGTACTTTATACATTGTAATCTCCTTTTATTAACTGCTTTACACTACTGCAATTTAGTTGGTATTCTATTTTATAATTTTTGTTCTGCTTTAATCTATATAAAGATATTTAGATACGTTAAATTTCAATATTTAAAGGAAGAGGCTATGAATACTAACAGAATTTTTAGCAGTATATTTTTTCTGGCAGTCACTTTTCTGTTTAGAGCAGCGCCGGTTCAGGCTGAAGATTCTGCTCGAGTGAACAGTAAGATTCAGAATCCATGCTGTGCCAGCAATATTTCAAACATGCTTGAGCATAATAAAACTTTTGCCAGGGTTGGCAACCCTGCCCCGGATTTTAATCTTGAGGCGGTTGTGCCTACGGCAAGCGGCCCCGGGTTCAAGCGGCTGAAACTTCAGGATTATCGTGGTAAATGGCTTGTTCTGTTTTTTTACCCTGCTGATTTTACCACTGTCTGTCCAACGGAGATCAGAGGGTTCAACGATTCGCTGGAAACATTTAAAAAATTGAATGCCGAGATAGTTGCGGTCTCAACTGACAGCAAATGGTCACACATGACCTGGGTCAAGAGCGGTGAACTGGGGCGCCTCAACTATCCATTGCTGGCAGATTTTAACAAGGATATGTCCCGTCAGTACAGGGTGCTGGATGAAGAGGCCGGCGTTGCGTTAAGAGGGCTCTTCCTGATAGACCCGCAGGGGGTAATCCAGTATCAGGTTACTCACAATCAGGATATCGGGCGCAGTGTTGACGAAACCGTTCGCGCCCTTGAAGCTCTTCAAACCGGCGGGATGTGCCCGCTGGGCTGGAAGCCGGGACAGAAAACCATTGCCAAATAAAGTGTCTGAAGCATTTGCTTCGAATAAAGCGCTTTCTGGTAACAATTGCGACGGCAGGTTGCAGCATTCATTGCCCGAAGAGTATGGTTGTGTAGCGACCAAGCCTGCTCATGGTGTCGGTAAAGATTATAACTCCCATGATTATCAAAAATATTCCGGTAACTATTTCAAATATCCTGATGGATTTCTTGAACCGGTTGAAAATTATTATAAAATGGTTAAACGCCAGCGACGACAGAAAGAAAGGAATGGCGAGCCCCATTGAATAGACGACCAGCAATCCGATTCCATGTAAAACCGTATCCTCTACAGAAGCCACTATCAGAATTGACGCCAGAATAGGACCAATGCACGGGGTCCAGCCTGCGGCAAACGCAAGCCCTACCAAAAAACTCCCGATGTAACCGACCGGTTTTTGATGAATGTTGACCCGTTTTTCCCCGAATAAAAGATGAATCGGCAGCAAGCCTGTTATATGCATGCCGAAAAGGATCATCAGCACTCCGCCGATTTTTCGGACGATGCTGACGTGATCCCTTATAAAGCTGCCGATAAATGTTGCCGACGCCCCGAGCAAGACGAAAACAAAAGTAAATCCGGCGATAAAGAAGAGCGAATGGATAATGGTTTGTCTGCGAACTTTTTTCGAAGGATGCGCATCGTTGAGTTCGGCAAAGGAAAAACCTGTAATATATGTTATATATGACGGGATAAGCGGCAGGACACAGGGAGAGAGAAATGAAAGCAGTCCGGCGATAAATGCGCCGACAAAGGTGATATTCGCCGATTCCATTCATACCCCCTTCTGGGTAGTAATAATTTAAGAATAGCGGGAAAAGTTAAACCTGCTTGGAAATGACTGATTATACAGCTTTTCAGGGATTTTAAAGCTTGAGGGTGCAATCATAAAGGTTGCACCCTCAAGCCTATTCTTTAGGCACATTACTAATGTTAAAATTTGAACTTAAGGCTTCAGCAGGTTGTCAAGCTGTTTTTCTACGTCAGCAAGCTTTGTTTTAAGTTTTTTGAGCTCAGCAGGGGTGTAAACCTTTGTACCTTTGTTGATTTCTGCCTGCAGTTTATCCATTTTTTGCTGGATGCTCAAAGTTGCATTTGCACAATCTTTTGAAATCAGCAGACATTGATCTTTTTGAGCAGGCGTCATAGTCTTCTCAGCAGCAAAAGAAACACCAACAC
>JBGSQR010000543.1:0-4042 GCA_041737975.1 Geobacterales bacterium
ATCATGGACGGGTTGGAAATTGTAGCCAAGACAGCCGGTAATAAAATTGTGGAAGAAGCGATTTATGGAGTGCGTACTGCCATTTCCGAAGGTAAAACAATGGCAGAGCCCCTGGCATCCTGTGGTGTCTTTCCTCCCATGGTTGTACAGATGATCGCTGTTGGTGAGGCCACCGGCGCTATGGATACAATGCTCAATAAAATTGCCGATTTTTATGATGATGAAGTCGATGATGCTGTTTCTGCCATGACTGCCATGATGGAACCCTTGCTGATGGTCTTTTTAGGGACTACTGTAGGTGGTTTGGTTGTGGCCATGTATCTCCCGATCTTTAAACTTGCAGGAGCGGTCGGCGGTTAAACTATGTATCATGAGCGAAGGTTACGGCTGTTCATTTTTGCCAGGATATTTGTAACCTTCCTGTTTTTTGCCTCAACTTTTTTTCTTGATTTTAAAGAATTTGGAGCCATCAGTGCACTTTCTGCAACAGGAATTGTGCGTTTGATGGCTTTTTCATTTGTTTTTTCTATTGTATCTTTCTTTTTTTCAAGAGTTCAGCGATATCATTTTTTCATCGCTTATCTGCAGACAATCTGGGACCTCCTATTTGTAACACTCCTGCTTCTGTTTACTGGTGGTGTGACAAGCCCTTACTCATTTCTCTATCTTCTTTCAATAATGAACGCAGGAGTGTTGCTTGGCCGTAAAGAGGCCTTATACACTGCCTCCCTGTGCGGTATATTATATGGCGCAATTCTTGATCTACAGTTTTTTGGTTTGCTTGGTTTTGTTGGTCTTGGACGAGAATCGGCACTGCAGGTCGGCGCCACCCATATAATCTATAATATATTCTTGAACTTAATAGGTTTTTATCTGACTGCCATTATCACCGGGCATCTGTATCGTATTGCACAGGAAAATGAAGAAGCACTTAAAAAGAAGATAGTTAACTACGAAGAGTTGGATCGCCTTAATAAAACAATAGTTTTGAATCTTGAAAGTGGGTTGATAACGCTGACGCCAAGAGGACACATCCGTGTTTTTAATCGGCATGCAGAAATATTAACCGGAAGATCACAAAATGATGTTTATGATATGCATATAAGCTCTCTTTTTTCTCAAATTTCTTCTGATATTGAGTATTCCAAGGTTCCCAGGCAATATGAATTTGAATTTGTTAAAAACAGCTCGGAAACTTTAATGCTTGGATTTGGTGCATCACCTTTTTTTGACATACAGGGTGGAATTGCCGGTATAATTCTGAACTTTAAAGATCTGACATCACTAATAAAAATGAAAGAAGCTTTAAAACAAAAGGATCGTTTGGCTGCCATAGGTGAGCTTTCAGCCAGAATGGCTCATGAAATTAGAAATCCATTGACAGCAATGAGTGGAGCGGTACAGCTTCTTAACGAGCACGGTTGTATTGCTGGTTCAGACAAGCGGTTGTTGACTATTATTCTACGAGAGTCAGACAGATTGAATAATCTTGTTACTGAATTTTTGGCATATGCGCGCCCATCTACACCTAGTAAAACCTCTGTAAGTATCTATAAGTTAATTGAGGATATGCGAATATTGGTCGCATCAGATAGGAAGTTTGATGCAATTGAAATTGAAAATCTTGTGCCAGCAGAAATTTTAATTAATGCTGATGAAAACCAGTTAAAACAGGTCTTTATTAATCTTTTATATAACTCTGCCGATGCCTCGTCAAATGGAGGTAAAATAGTAATTGAAGCAACAATTCAAGACAAATTTAATAGTATTGAACTTAATAGCAGACACGTTGATATTACCTTTACTGATAATGGTTGCGGTCTTTCTGAAGAGGTCTCAAAACATATGTTTGAACCTTTCTGGACTACAAAGTCTGAAGGTACAGGGCTAGGGCTTGCTATAATCTACAGGATTATAGAAGGCCACTCGGGACGTATTATTCTTGAATCTCCACCGCAAGGCGGTTGCCGCATTAGTATCACCCTTCCAGCGTAGACTATGCGAATTCCTTTTTCTTATAGCCTTAGAAATCTGTCTACCAGGCGCCTTACAACTTTTCTTACTACCTCCGGCATGGCAATGGTTGTTTTTGTTTTTGCTTCGATTCTGATGCTTTCTTCTGGCCTCGAAAAAACACTTGTAGATACAGGATCAGATGACAATGTGATTGTAACAAGAAAGGCCGCTAACTCAGAAGTTCAGAGCGGTATTGAAAGACAGCAGGCATCTATTGTGGAAAGTCTTTCCGATATTGCAACTGGATCTAAAGGTGAATTGCTTGTAGCAAAAGAGCTGGTAGTGCTGATTAGCTTGACTAAAAGAGGTAGTGATAAGCCAGCAAATGTTGTAATCAGGGGAGTAGGTGACGCATCTTTACAGTTACGTCCACAAGTTCGTCTGATTGAAGGTCGCATGCCGAAAGCCGGTTCTGCCGAAGTAATGGCAGGTAGCAGCATCTCAAAACGCTTTAATGGTGGCGGAATTGGTGAAACAGTCAGGTTTGGTATGGTTGACTGGACCGTAGTAGGAGTTTTTGATGCAGGTGCAACAGGTTTCAATTCTGAAATTTGGGGCGATGTAAATCAGCTTATGCAGGCTTTTCGTAGGCAGGTTTATTCCTCAATTACCTTTAAATTGAGAAGTTCAGATGAGTTTCAGGTTGTCAAAGAAAAGCTGGACGAAGATCCTCGCTTGATGCTGGATGTTAGAAGAGAAACCAGATATTATAGGGACCAGTCTGAAGTTATGGCCAAGTTTCTGCGCATACTGGGTGTGTCTCTTACGGTTATTTTTTCCTTAGGAGCTATAATTGGTGCCATGATCACCATGTATGCTGCCGTTGCCAATAGGGTGGCTGAAATAGGTACTTTGAGAGCGCTCGGTTTTCAAAGGAACAGTATTCTGGCTGCTTTTCTGCTGGAGTCACTTTTGCTAGGCTTGATAGGTGGTGTAACCGGTCTGTTTTTTGCTTCGTTCATGCAATTGTTGACTATTTCAACAATGAATTGGCAGACTTTTTCCGAATTGGCCTTTTCATTTACAATGACCTTTGAAGTGATTTACAAGTCGATCCTCTTTGCAATTTTGATGGGATTCATCGGTGGTGTAATACCGGCAATCCGTGCCAGCAGACTTAAAATAGTAGACGCTTTGAGAGAATAAGTAATAGACTCACCTCTTTGGAATTTCATTTACTTGGAGAACAAATGTTTTTTGGTTTACAGAAAAGGCATTTTGCAATATTGGGATTTGCTTTCGTATCAATTCTTCTATATCTGCTTGATTTTTATTATCTAGGTAACAGTCGTGATGTTATATCCGGTTTTCTGGGAAATCTTGCGTTTCTCCCTGTATATATCATTTTTGTAATGATGATAGTCGAACAGAATATGAGGGAGCGTGAGCGCCAGGCTATCAAAAATAAATTGAATATGGTCATTGGAGTGTTCTTTAGTGAAGTCGGTAATAAACTGCTTAAAGAGCTTTCTTCCTATGTGGTTATGTGTGATTCGCTAAAAGCGCAATTGCAGATTACTGATCGTTGGAAGGACAAGGATTTTGAAAATGCTTTTCAGTTTCTTAAAAATAATGAGCCAAACATTGATTGCGAAGGGTGTAACAAAGAACATTTAAAAACCCTTCTGGTTTCAAAGAGGGCTTTTCTTGTAGGATTGCTTGAAAATCAGAATCTGCTGGAGCATGATCAGGTAACAGAGATGTTATGGGCAATTTTTCATCTACTTGAGGAGCTGGAAGCAAGAGAGTCCTTTGAAAACATGCCTAAAAGTGACATTTCCCATATCAATAATGATATCAAACGTGCATTCGGATATCTGTCCAGGGAATGGGTTTATTATATAAAACACCTGAAACATGATTATCCATACCTTTTTTCACTGGCAGTCAGAATGAATCCTATGCATGATAATCCGGACCCACATATTTATTGAGTTTTTGAAGTATGGATGATTAAGGCTAAATCTTACAATGCCTTGTGGAAAAATCTGCAGGGTATTTTAGTATTGTTTGCCGTTATAGTTTT
>JBGSQR010000173.1:0-7196 GCA_041737975.1 Geobacterales bacterium
GTGGCGCTGCAAAACGGTTTAAAAAAACTGCTTCAGGTCGCATAAAGCGTGGAAGCGCATTTACAAGTCACATTCTGACCTCTATGAGCAAAAAACGTAAACGTAATCTACGTGGCGGATCAATGATTGCTGATGCTGATCAGAAAAACGTTTCAAGACTTATCCCGTATAAATAGCGGGACCATGCCAAGAACCACGAGGAAGGTCTCCCCTTGTGGATCGGGCAAATTCATGATGAAGGAGTAGAACCATGTCACGAGTAAGAAGAGGTTTTAAAGCGAGACGCAGGCGTAACAAAGTTTTGAAGCTGGCTAAAGGTTATCGTGGAGCCAGAAGTAAACTTTTCCGTAGTGCAACCGAGGCGGTTGATCGCGCCTTGAATTATGCATTCCGCGATAGTCGTGTTAAAAAACGCGACTTCCGTAGCCTGTGGATCACCCGTATCAATGCAGCTTCGCGTTTGAGCGGATTGTCTTACAGCAAGTTCATTTTTGGTCTCAAAAAAGCCAATGTTGAAATTGATCGTAAAGTGCTTGCTGATATTGCTGTCTCCGACCCAAAAGGTTTTATGGAGATTGCTGGTATTGCTAAAGCCAGCATTTAAATTGTAGAGTTTTGATGTGGAAAAGGGGAATGGGGCGAAGCAATCCCATTCCCCTTTTTAAATTTAATAACAATTATTATTCACTTTCCAATATACAAGGTGACTAATGCTTTTCATGTCTGTCTTACTACGATTATATAAGGGTCTGATACCATGCGGGAACAGCTTGAGCTACTAAGAGATAACGCTATTACAGCGATTGGCACGGCATACAGTGAAGATGCCCTACAGGAAGTCAGGGTCAAGTACCTTGGTCGTAAGGGGGAACTGACTGCATTGATGAAAGGATTGGGAGCGCTTTCAGCAGAAGAACGTCCTGCTGTAGGTCAGCTTGTCAATACAGTCCGAGATGAAATTGAAGCTACGCTTGAATCGTCGCTTTCATCAATTCGCGAAAGTGTCAGAACCGAAAAGCTTAAAACAGAGCGTATTGATATTACATTACCTGGTCGTAGTCAGAGGTGCGGCACAAAGCATCCTGTTACGCTAATTATTGAAGAGGTTTGTGATATCTTTGCGGGTCTTGGCTTCTCAGTTGCTGAAGGACCTGAAATTGAACACGACTGGTACAACTTTGAAGCCCTGAACTTCCCTCCTGAACATCCTGCTCGTGATATGCAGGATACTTTTTTTGTTGAGAATGGTTTGTTACTGCGTACCCACACTTCACCAGTTCAGATTCGAACCATGTTAAAGCAGAAACCGCCACTGCGTATTATTGCTCCAGGAACTGTCTATCGCTGCGATTCAGATGCCACTCATTCACCGATGTTTCATCAGATCGAGGGTTTAATGGTAGATGAGAATATTACTTTTGGTGACTTGAAAGGTATTCTGACAATATTCACCAATCAGCTTTTTGGTCAGAAAACAGGCGTACGACTGCGGCCTAGTTTTTTCCCATTCACCGAACCTTCAGCTGAGGTTGATATTGCATGTGTGATTTGCGGCGGGAAAGGGTGTCGTGTCTGTAAAAATACTGGCTGGTTGGAAATTTTGGGAGCCGGTATGGTTGATCCGGAAGTTTATCGACATGTAAATTATGATGCTGAAAATATTTCCGGTTTTGCTTTTGGAATGGGTATTGAGCGCATTGCAATGCTAAAGTATGGAATTAGTGACATGAGATTGCTGTTTGAAAACGACGTACGCTTTTTAAAACAATTTTAGCAGTTTTTATGGCTGCCCCTGTTTTTATCATCTAACTAATTAAACTTATAATAATGGTGTTTAAATATGAAACTTACCTACAACTGGCTTAAGGAATTCGTAGATTTTGATCTTTCGGCTGATCAGTTGGCTGACCTGCTTACCATGCTCGGTTTGGAAGTCGAGGGGATGGAAAAGCAAGGCTCTGGAATGGACGATATTGTTGTTGCTGTTGTTGAAGATAAACAGCAACATCCCAATGCCGACAAACTTTCACTTTGCAAAGTAAATAACGGTAGAGAAATTCTGGATGTAGTTTGTGGTGCCCAGAACTTCAAAGCTGGTGATTTTGTCGCATTGGCACAAATTGGTTCTGTTCTGCCCGGTGATTTCAAAATCAAGCGTTCTAAAATTCGTGGTGAAGAGTCCTGTGGTATGCTCTGTTCTGAAAAAGAGCTGGGCCTTGCGGAATCCAGTGAAGGGATTATGATATTGCCTTCCGGCTCACCTCTAGGGCAGCCGGTATTTGATTTCCTTAAGTTGAAAGATACTCTGCTCGAGATTGGTTTGACTCCAAATCGTGCTGACTGTCTAAGTGTATTAGGTGTAGCACGTGAGATTGCAGCCAAGCTGGGTAAGAAGGTTGAAAACACTATTGCCGTTCCAACTGAAGGTAATGTTATAGCTGATTCTGTAATCAGTGTAACCGTTGAAGACAGAGAGTTATGTCCTCGTTATGCAGCCCGATATATTTCTGGTTGTACGATTGCTCCTTCTCCGGATTGGCTTGTCAAAAGACTTGCCGCCATTGGCGTTAGGTCTATTAATAACGTAGTTGATGTGACTAATCTGGTGATGATGGAATTGGGGCAGCCTTTACATGCATTTGATTGTGATCAGTTGGCTGGTCGTAAAATTATTGTTCGTAGAGCTGTGGATGGTGAACAGTTCACTACCCTGGACAATCAGCAGAGACAATTGAAATCCGATGACCTGGTTATATGTGATTGCGAACGCCCAGTTGCATTAGCCGGAATAATGGGTGGTCTTAATTCAGAAATTTACGATTCAACAATAAATGTTCTGTTGGAAAGTGCATGGTTCAAGCCATCAGCAATTCGATCAACCAGTAAACGCTTAGGATTGCATACAGAATCATCGCATCGTTTTGAGCGTGGTGTTGATATCGGTGGTGTTACACGTGCAATTGATAGAGCAGCGGCTTTGATTGCTGACCTTTCAGGTGGAGCAGTTGCTAAAGGGATTCTGGATGTATATCCTGAACCTGTAAAACCCGCTATCATTTCTTTCCGTCCTGAGAAAGCAAATGCCTTGATAGGTATTAGTTTAAAACGTGAAGAAATCATAAAAATTCTTAATTGCCTTGATTTTATCGTTAATGAGATTGATGCTGATATTTTACAGGTGACAGTCCCGTCATACAGGATAGATATTGAAAGAGAAATTGACCTGATTGAAGAAATTGCACGGTTGAACGGGTTTGATAAAATACCTACTACAATGCCAGTTGCAGCTGTTATATCTGATCGCCGCACTATTCAACAGTCTTTGGAACGCACAGTGAGAGATTTCTTTGTCACTCACGGTATGAATGAGGTCATAAACTTCAGTTTTACCACACCCGATGCTGCTGATAAGCTTTTGCTGTCTACGGATGATACCCGTCGATCCCTTATAAAGCTGGCAAATCCTTTAATTGAAGAACATTCTGTTATGCGAACAAGTCTTTTGCCGGGATTGCTGGAGACGGTTGCTCGAAACATTAATTATAGATCTTTGGATCTGAGTCTTTTTGAAATGCGTAGGGTTTATTTTCCAACATTAGATGGTGAAATGCCGCATGAGCCGGTTTTTGTAGTAGGTGCTTTTAGCGGTGTTCGTGAAAGGGAAGGGTGGAGTCGCACCAGTTCCCCAGTTGATTTTTATGATGTTAAAGGGGTACTTGAAAATCTTTTCGAGTCTCTGAATATCGGAGCTGTTAAATGGGTAGCTGAAAATCCAGAGTCTTATTATCATCCCGGCAAATCCTGTACTATTTTTGTTGGTCGTGAGCGTATTGGATCATTGGGAGAAATACATCCAGTGGTTTTAGAAAACTTTGTTCTTGATAAACCGGTCTACTGTTTTGAACTTGATTTTGAGAAAATAGTTAAATATAGCAGATTGAAGCGAACCATTGCAGTGCCTTCGCGTTTTCCTGACAGCACCAGAGATATTGCTATTCTTGCAGAAGATTGCGTTTCATCAGAAAGCATTATTAATTGTGCAAAGTCATTTAAATCTCAGGAGATTGAACAGGTTGAAGTGTTTGATGTCTACCAGGGGCAAGGTATCCCGGACGGTTATAAAAGTATCGCAATCAGGATTCGTTATCGTTCCTATGAACGTACCTTGACAGATGATGTTATAGGGGCTATTCATGACAAGGTTAAAGATAATCTTGTTAATAAGTTAAAAGTATCAATAAGATAAAAACCTGTTGCGAAATTGATTACCCCGTGCTATAAGATTATCCCTGCTGTTGAGAAGAAAAACCCCACTGATTGAGGTAGTTATGACAAAAGCTGACATCGTAGAAAGAATTCACCAGAAAATTGGTTTCTCAAAAAAAGAATCCGCTGAAATGGTAGAAACGGTTTTCAGCATTATCAAGAATACTCTGGAAACTGGTGAAAAAATTAAAATTGCCGGTTTTGGGAATTTCGTAGTTAAGCAGAAAGCAAATCGCAGAGGTCGGAATCCGCAGACTGGCGAAACTATAACAATTGGTGCCAGACGTATATTGACTTTTAAGCCTAGTCAAGTACTCAAGATATCAATAAATTCAGAGGTAAATGAAACTGCTTAAACGAGCGGCTTAATGAGCATTGTTCTTCCTGATAAACTATTTTACAAAATAGGCGAAGTTGCACAACTGATTGGTGCAAAAACATCTGTACTTCGTTTTTGGGAGACAGAATTTGATTTTTTAAAGCCTGAAAAGAGTAGTACAGGTCAAAGACTTTATACAAAAAAGGAAGTTGATCTGATTTTAGAGGTTAAAAGACTTCTTTATGACGAAAAGTTTACCATAGAAGGTGTGAAAAAAAGAATTTCTCCCCGGGGTAAGCGACTCGTAGAAGACACCACTTCTGCTTATCAAGACGATCATTTAGTACTTCTAAAGCAAATTAAAACTGAATTAAAAGCAATGCGTTGCTTGTTGTAAGTTTATCGGTGCGTAGCGCAGCCTGGTAGCGCACTAGACTGGGGGTCTAGTGGTCGCAAGTTCAAATCTTGTCGCACCGACCAATAAAATATGGACTTAGGCAGAAATGCTTGAGTCCTTTTTGTTTATATGCAGCAAAATATTTTTGAGATTGTGTTAAAGGATTACTGTTATGAGTAAATTTTTATATTCATTGTTATTTTTGATTTATTTCGCCTTACAGACGGTTATTCCAGTACAGTCATTTGCTGCTGATAAGTATTTGAATTGTTACGATATTATGCACGATTTCAAACAAGGGGCTGTTCTTGTTGATGTCAGAACCAAGGAAGAGTTTATGCAAGGCTCCCTGCCCGGATCAATCAATGTGCCGTATGATCAGATAGAAATAAATTTAAAACAATTCCCTTCGGATAAAAGTAAAGAAATAATTTTATACTGTAAGAGTGGCAGAAGATCGGAGCTTGGCAAACAGTCGCTTGCCAAGCTTGGATACATTAATGTCATAAATGCCGGTAGTTATGTTGAATTAATCAAGTGCTGGAGTACTAAATAGAATATTGAGCAATTTCTAGTTCGAATCAGTCTTGTTAACCTTTATTCCTAGTTTCCCTTCGATCAGATCGACAACTATTGCACCTCCATTTCCAACATCACCGGCAATAATGGCACGTGCTACCCTCGTTTCAAGTTCACGCTGCATATATCGTTTAAGTGGTCGTGCGCCATATACTGGATCATAACCGTTTTCAGCAATAAAGCGTTTGGCATTGTCTGAAATTTCCAGATTTATATGTTGTTCTGCCAAGCGATTTTTTAGCTCCTTTGCCAGCAAATCAGTTATATGAACTATTTCGTCCATATGAAGCGGTTTGAATAAGACGATGTCATCAACACGGTTAAGGAATTCCGGTCTGAAGTTGGATCGCAATTCACGCATGACTTGTAATCGAGTTTCTTCCTTTATGTCGCCACTTTCTGTAATGCCTTCTATTAAATATGGCGCTCCAATATTACTGGTCATTATAATAACTGTATTCTTGAAGCTGACAGTTCGCCCTTGACTGTCAGTAACCCTGCCATCATCAAGAATCTGTAAAAGGATATTAAATACATCTGTATGAGCTTTTTCTATTTCATCAAATAACAGAACACAATACGGCTTTCGTCTGACAGCTTCTGTTAACTGGCCACCTTCTTCATATCCCACATATCCCGGTGGAGCACCGATTAGTCTTGATACAGAAAACTTCTCCATATATTCTGACATATCGATCCGAATGATATTTTCTTCTGAATCAAACAGTGCTGCAGCAAGAGTTCTGGCAAGTTCAGTTTTACCAACTCCTGTAGGACCAAGAAAAATAAATGAACCAATAGGACGTTTTGGGTCTTTTATTCCAGAACGAGCACGCAACACCGCATCTGACACCAATTGAACCGCCTCATCCTGACCAACTACGCGTTGATGAAGTATGTCTTCCAGTCGTAGCAGTTTTTCCCTTTCTCCCTCAACAAGCCTTGAGACCGGTATGCCTGTCCAATGAGCTACAATTTCGGCAATTTCATCTTCAGATACCTCTTCACGTAAAAGCTTCTGGCCTCCCTGATCGCTAGCAAGAGCCTGCTCTTCATTTTTGAGTGCTATTTCCAGCCCAGGTAGCTCGGAGTACTTAAGCTTTGAGGCCTGTTCCAGGTTGTAAGATCTCTCGGCCTGTTCAATGTCTCGTCTGGTCTTTTCAATTTGCTCACGCAGGCCCTGGACGCGTTGTATGGCACATTTCTCTGCATCATACTGTGCTCGCATGTTGTTTGACTTGTCACGGTCATTGGCAAGTTCCTTTCGTAATGTTTCAAGGCGCTCTTTGCTGAATTTATCTTTTTCCTTTTTTAAGGCTGTTTCCTCTATTTCAAGCTGCATAACTCTGCGACTGATAGTATCCAGCTCTGATGGTAAGGAATCGATTTCAGTTCGTAGCATGGCGCAGGCCTCATCAACCAGGTCAATTGCTTTATCAGGCAGAAAACGTTCTGTTATGTACCTGTTTGACAATGTTGCTGCAGCAACGAGGGCATTATCCAAAATCTTGATACCGTGATGAACCTCAAAACGCTCTCGTAGACCACGTAAGATAGAGATAGTGTCTTCTACTGTAGGCTGTTCCACCAGTACCGGCTGAAAACGACGTTCAAGTGCAGCATCTTTCTCAATAT
>JBGSQR010000226.1:0-2100 GCA_041737975.1 Geobacterales bacterium
GCAACGGCAGGGAAGTTGATTGCTTTGTTCTTGATACAGTTAACCAGGATAATCGAAACTGGTTCATCAAGCTCAGCCTGGTTGATTGTGTTTGGTTCCCAGATAAAGCTAACTACCTGGTCATCTTCACAAGTCAATTCAACATTGCGGACATTGCTGCCTTCGTTGTCGCAGAACTGAACTTTCGTATAATCAATTTCGTTCGTGCCTTCAGCAAAGATGTTCTTAACGTTTAAGCTAACAATCTTATTGAAAGGTGACATGTTTTTGAGCGTATTGGAATACGCATCATTAACAACGGGGAGTACCTGTCGGATCAGATCAACAGTCTGAGCAAATTTGCTCCGCTGCCTTACCTGGCCTTCGGTTCGTGGATTAGAAACCTGTATAGGGCGGCTTCTCATGGTGTTGTTCTCGTAGTGTTTCGAGAAAACGGCGGTCCCGAATTTTTTACGGGTCCTGCCAGTGATTGGATTTTGTACGATAGCCATCGTGCGTGAGTATTAAGGTTATTATTTAAGAAAAGCGGCCTTGATACGGACTTGGTATGGATTTGATACGGAATCAATATCTGCCTGACTTCTGTACAAAGGTACGGTGGAATATAGTAAATAATACTATAACATACAGTGATACAATGTGTTATGAAGTCTTATTGCACCTATTGCGCTGAATTGCATAACTATCACTTAAAATAGTTTGAAGTTTGCAGGAATTGCAAAGTTTGCAAAGTTTGCAAACTTGCAAAGTCCCGAGTTCTCACAAAAAAGCCCGGGCGAACCGGGCAGGACAAGTGAGTTTTCTATAATTAGGAGGCGAATGGATTACCGATACCTTGGTAAACATCTTCATCAGCTGCAGCTGTGAGGAACTGCCTGTACTCAGATTCACCACAGGTTAAACAATAGAGTTTGCCATCAGAAGGCCAATAATAAGCTGCTGTGCCTTTTTTGAGGGTTGCGCCACATTCTGCACATTTGCCGGTGTACCTTACGGTAAGAGGGCGTGGATCATTAAAATACTTTTTCATGGGATTGGGGTTTTAGGGGGTTAGTTATGCTCTTGTATCCAGGTGGATGCATAAGTGCAGAATTTCTCGGTGTTCGATTCATCGAGGGATGCAAAGAATTTGAGGATGGCATTTGCTGATGCATAGCCTTCGGATTTGCAAAAGCCAATAAATTTAGCTTTCAGATGATCTGCCAGGAGTGGGCTGTCGGACCAAATCTCTTCAATGAAGTTTGAAGGGATGTTGTAGATAAAACGGAAAGTGCGGTTAATGATCTCGGGGTTTGTCATGATTGAAAGGATTAAGGAACCCGGGCCATGTAGCCCGGGCACCTGGTTATTTAAAGTGAAATTGCTAGATCAAAAAGCCTAGAACATTCAGCGCACCCGACTTCCTGAACTTCATTGATGCGTACCCAGTTTGTACTGAGCATCGGCCGGCCGCACAAAGTTGTTGGCATGCCGCCATGAGACAAATGAGCGGTGTTTGACCAAACATCACCTTTGCCTCCGAATAAATAATAGTCGTGCTTTTCGGCTGTTTCTTTTGAAATTGTTGAAATTTTTTGTGTCATGATTTATAAGGGTTTAAGGGGGTTACCTGTAGAATGATGGAAGGGAACGGTAGTTTGCGAAAATTGCTTTTTTGGCTTCGGCTATTAGCAGGAGATTGCGGTGGTACTGCTTCTCGTGCTGATCCAGGATTTTGAGGGTTTCGACGGTTTTGAGGAAATTGGCCGGGGTTGCCAGGGCTTTTTCTGATGCCTGGCTGATAACCCGGTTAAGGTCCCGAAGATGGATGAAAGGAATAACAGAACCATTGAGGTAAGGGTGAAATGTTTTTGACTGCCAGAGGCCAAAACAGATCCAGAAGAAATGGTCCTTTTCAGCCTGATCGGCTGCATTGAAGGTGAAACAATTAGGGCAGGGAAGCTCCAGGGGTTTGCCGCTATTCATTCCTCTATTCAGGATGAAGAATGCGAAAGAGCTTCGCTTTTGATCGGGGCTGTAAGTGGTAATTTTTTGCATATTGAAAAGCTTTTTGGAGGTTAGTCCAATCTTTCCTTTAGCACCCCTTCCACAATTTTTTTA
>JBGSQR010000272.1:0-2249 GCA_041737975.1 Geobacterales bacterium
ATTCAGGGAACTCAAAGATTATACGATCTATCACTTCGGGGCTGAAGAACTCTGGATGAAGGAACTGGACTACCCCCAGATGCAGGTACATATTCAGCAGCACAGATTGTTTATGGATGAAATCTCCCGGTTTGAACACGAACTGACTGTGGGCGGGGCTTTTGTCTCAATCGGCATGCTGACATTTATTAAAGAATGGCTTTTGAATCATATCTACAAGATTGATGTGGAGTACGCAGCGCACCTGCGATCCAAAGGGATCTCTGAATAAACATTCCTAAAGCTTGACATAATGCCGCTAAACCGCTATTTGAAACAATCCCGAACAACATAATGCAAATCAAAGGAGTTATCATGTCCAGAGCAAGTGCACGTCATATTTTAGTTCCAACCCTTGAAGCATGCGAGAAATTGAAAACAGAGATCGAAGCAGGAGCCGACTTTGCCGCCTGTGCAAAAGAACATTCCAAATGCCCTTCAGGAAGAAGCGGCGGCGAACTGGGAACATTCTCCCCGGGTCAGATGGTAAAGGAATTTGACGAAGTCGTTTTCACCGGAGAGGTGGGTAAGGTTCTCGGCCCGGTCAAAACCCAGTTCGGCTATCACCTTGTGGAAGTTACCAGCCGTTCGTAAGTTTTGTTTGTAGATGCTCAAAAGGCGACCATTTGGTCGCCTTTTTTTGTATATGAAGACTGACACCTTACCTTTTATATCACCTCACAGATCCAGCGGACTTCTGGCCTCTTACCATCCGTGGTTTCCAAAAGTTTTGGTGATTGTGCCGGGAATGAAAATGACCAGACCAGTCCTAATCATAATTCTTATCGCTGTAATAATTATTGCCTTCAGCATTTACAAGTTGAGAATCATCACATAACCAGGAAAAAGCTCCGGCCAAAAGCCGCCGGTGTTCTCCCGGCCCGTTGGGACGAATAAAATGAATATAAATCCAATACCGCCAAGATCAATAGTAAGACTCAAGAATCTGTGGCCTCACGCCCAGCGCCAAGGGCATAAAATAGGAGAGATAAGGATAATCGGTTACTACTCCAAACGTGACGGGCTTGACTGCGTGTGGCTAGTAAACGCCTTCACTGGTGCCTATGAGTGGACAACTGACCATGAGTGGCTATACGAAAAATTTGAAGTTTTGCAGTACTCGGAGGAGATGGATTTTTACGGAGACGAATGCGAAAGAATCGAACCATTAGATGAAGAGACTGTTTTGAGTTTCCAGAGTCAGATACTGCCGTGAGCTCTTATATTTCGTAGCGTTACAATACAGGAGAACTTTTTGTAATCCACAGATTCTGCTGACGAGCGGCTTTTCAATAGTGATCTCGACACTGCGCAATCAGTAGGGTATCACCTTCAACTGCATATACCAAACGGTGGCAGTTGTCTATTCTGCGAGACCAGAATCCAGCAAGCTGATGCTTTAGCGGTTCTGGCTTGCCGATACCGGTAAAAGGTTCTCGCTGAATATCCCGAATAAGCAGATTGTTGCGTTTGAGCATCGCCTTGTCGGTTATCTGCCAGTAGAGGTAGTCTTCCCATGCTGCAGTTGAGAACTTGATCATCATTCCGTCAACTCTCTAATTTGCCCACCGCCCGCACGTAGTTCCTCGACTGATTCAAGCAACCGCTTGGCTCCTTGGGGATTCCGGAGTAGATATGCTGTTTCTTCAAATGCGTGATAATCGTCAAGGGAAAGGATGACAACCGGTTTGCCACGCTGGCTGGTCACTACTACAGGATTGTGGTCTTCGTTTACCGAGCGCATGACATCTGCCAAGTGCTGTCGCGTATATGTATAGGTCAGAGCATTCATAAATATCTTCTCCTTTGTGAGTATGTACATAACATAGTACATGTTGGTTCAAAAATCAAGAGAATGACACTTTGTGGAATACAGTTGTATTATTAACTAACCAGAATTAGATGAGAATTCCCAACAAAGCGCAACAGCGGTGAACCCTCTTTGCTCTCAGCCGTTGAACCAATAAAAGGCCAGTGATGAAAACGTCTAAAAACATAACGACAAAATGCCCGGACTGCGGATCTACATTCGATTGTAACTCATCACCTCCCAATCCCCTTAAATGCGTCAAAACTTCTTTCAATACTCTTGCCCATCTCGTTAAAGGTGCCTGTCGTTGATGACATTAGATATTGAACAATGAACATTCCTACACAGCCAAGAACAAACACGAGCAGCACAAGGCCAAGACTCAGCCAGTTAAAACGAA
>JBGSQR010000319.1:0-7970 GCA_041737975.1 Geobacterales bacterium
GGACAGCGTGTCGGAATTATGGCAGGCTCCGGTGTTGGGAAATCAACATTGCTGGGAATGATTGCCCGTTATACGGAAGCGGATATAAATGTTATTGCTCTTATCGGTGAACGAGGTCGCGAGCTCCGGGAGTTTATCGAAAAGGATTTACAGGAAGAGGGACTTAAGAAGTCGGTTGTAGTAGTTGCGACTTCGGATCAACCGCCACTGGTGCGTATGCGCGGCGCTTTTATTGCTACTACAATAGCTGAATACTTTCAGAAACAGGGTAAAAAAGTATTGTTGATGATGGATTCGGCGACCCGTTTTGCCATGGCGATGCGGGAAGTCGGGCTTGCCATTGGTGAACCGCCTACCACTAAAGGATACACTCCATCAGTGTTTGCAGCTCTTCCAAAGTTGATAGAGCGTACAGGAAATTTTATGGATGGCAGTATCACCGGATTGTATACTGTCCTTGTGGAAGGCGATGATTTTAATGAGCCAATTTCAGATGCCATGCGCAGTATTCTGGATGGGCATATTGTCCTGTCCAGAGACCTTGCTGCCAGAAACATCTACCCGCCGGTAGACCTGCTTGCCAGTGCCAGCAGGGTCATGGGTGATGTTACTACGGCCGAACAGCAAGCCTTAGCCGGTAAATTCAAGGAAGCTATGGCAACATATAAACAGTCGGAAGATCTGATAAATATCGGTGCTTACAAGGCTGGAAGTAATCCTGGTATAGATTATGCAATATTAAAAAATGAAGGAATGGTGGCCTATCTCAAGCAGGCAATACAGAACCCTGTTAGTATGGAAGATTCTGTGAATGAATTGAGAAACCTTTTCGAAAATTGAAGTAACAGGGTTTTTGAGGGAGGTGTCTTTTTGTGGCAGTAAAACCGTTTGAATTGGAACAGGTTCTTAAATACCGTCTGGAAATGGAGCGCATGCGTAAGCATGAGTTTGCAGCTGCCAAACAGGATGTGGAACAGCTTAATGAACAGTTGAAACAGGAAGAGGCAGAAGCACAGGATTTATCCAGCCAGTTTTGCGAGTGTCATGCAGATTTGAACAACATAGAAGATATACGTAGATACAGCGATTTTTTTGCCCGCAAAAGAGATGATATTAAAAAGAAGCAGGAAGAACTTGATCAACTGGAGCGGGTTCTGGACGAGCGACGAGAAGTACTGCTGGATGCGACAAAAGATAAAAAAGTATTGGAATCACTGAAAGAAAAGAAAGCCTTGGTACGCAGGAAAGAAATAGATCAGAAAGAACAGGCCTTCATGGATGAGATTGCAATTCAGAAACAGGATGTTAATAAGTGATGCGTCGAACAATACCAATAATAATTGCAGTTGGAGCTGTAAGTCTTCTTTTTCAGCTCTCTCAGCCTTTAAACTTGTTGCATGCTGCAGCGACAGAGGAAAAGAAGGCGATTGAAACACCGAAGGATGAAAAATCTGCAAAGGAGGCAAAAGACGCACCTCCACCTAATGCCTCACGGGCCGCCAGGGAAGAAAAAGCGATACAGGATGCGCGCCGCCAGCAACTTGCAGAAAAAGAGGCTGCTATTGCCGCCAAAGAGCTCGAACTGAAAAAAATGGGCGACAAGATCGATTCACAGATCAAGTCATTAAATGAGTCAAAGAAGAAGCTGGATGACTCAAACAAAGCCCAGAAAAAAATACTCGATGAAAAACAGAAAAAAATGCTCGGCATGTTTAAAAAAATGAAAGCGGAGCAGGCCGGTCAGTTGATGGGTCAGCTTGAGGAAGGGAAGGTAATTGCTCTTCTGAATCAGATGGATACCAAGACAATTATAAAACTGATACCATTTCTTAAGCAGCCCAGGGTTTTGAAATGGATCAATGAAAATCTTAAAGGTATATAGTTTTAACTTATATGTGCCTTAGTTACTAAGGAACAAATTAATTCCATGACCTATACGTCCGAGTCACGGAAAATAATCATGAAAGGAGGTGAAAATAATGGATACAGGACAGTTGTTTATGCAGTTATCAGCAAGAGCCAAGGTTGATTTTTCTATGCCGGCAAATACTTCAATATCTTCAAATCCGGTTCAGAAGAATGAGTCTGGTTCGTTCGATGGTGTTCTTCGGAATGTTGCTCCTAAGAATTTCAGTAAAACAGAACAGCCTGCCAGAATAGAGGTAAAACGTCCGTCGGTAAAAGATGTTGAGCGAAAAGATGAACCGATTAGCCAGCAGAAAACAGAAAAGATTTCAAACAAAAGCAGTGATCAAGTAAAGATGCCTGATAATAACACTGACCAGGAAGTTGATAAAAAGGCTGTGCCAAAATTGTCAGAAGTTCAGGATGTAAAAACGATTCCACAGAATGTGGACACATCGGTAGTTGTTGCAGTGGCAACACTCGCACAGCCGTTGTCTGAAGGCAGAATGCCTCACTCAGTTGCTGCAGAAATCAATTCCGGTAAAATTGACGGGCTGGTCAGGGCGCAGAATGCGATCCCGGAGTTGCAGTTGCCAGAAGGCAAAACGTTTCAAGCGGTAACAGCTAAAGCAGAGTTGAATATTCCAGAAGAAAATGCTGGTATGCAGAATGCGCTCAAAGCAGTTTTGGCTCCTTCTGTTGAAGTTGCTGCCGAAGTATTAACGGATAAAAATCAGGAACTGGTTGAACTTTTAGCCCAAAATGCTGATTCAAAAATCGGGTTGACGGCGCAGCCGGTAAATTTATCGGCTGGATTGACTTCACAGGAGACTAAAACAACCGAGATTAAGGGAGAGCAATTGCCTCTATCACCGGTTACGGCAGCGAAACCGAATATGGTAGTGGAAGGGCAGACAGCTGAAGTAAAAACGGATTCAGGTACAAATGCTGTTGCAGGCGTTGACCAGCAACCAGTCAAATCAGTTGCTGCGAAGCTGAAAACTGTTTCATCTCAGGAACCAGTAAAATCATTACCTGTTGAAGCGTCAGTAGAAGCAGCAGTTCAAAACACGAATGATGTGTTATTGCAAACGCCTGTCAGGTCCCAGGTTTCTGCTAATACAGCAGAGTTCAAATTTTCCCGTTCCGCCTCGGTGGAGGCTTCGCTGGGAATGGTTAGTGGAGTAATTGATCAGCCTCAGGAAAAGCTTGCGGCTTCAGTGTCAGATAACACTAAAACAGCAACCGGAAATGCAGTGTCTGAAGCGATGCCAGCTGAATTCAGTGGTTCAGAGTCAGGTTTTATGGGTAAGGACACTGGGGGATTTGGTCAGCAGAATCTTGAATTGCCAAAGCCAGGTCTGCAGCAGATGACAAACGGTCAGGTAGTTAGTTCTGCAAATATCTCAACGGGCAATGTGGAGTCAGCTGCTTCGCAGCAGACTCGAATGGTCAGCAGTGAAAATGTTGCCGGTCAGGTTAAAGCCCAGTTGAGTAGTCGTGAGATCAAGCAGGGTAGTGAGCAGATTACCATTCAACTCTCGCCGGATCACCTGGGGGACATTAAGGTGAATTTCAGGATGGAAGACCAGCGTTTGAGGGTTGAAATCGTTGCCGAAAACAGAAGTGCAAGAGAAAGCCTGCTTCAGCATGCTGATTCACTGAAGGAGTCTTTGGCCCGTCAGAATATCAACATGGAAAAGTTTGAAGTTACCGGAGGCAACAACGGTAGCGCCAATCAGGGTGGTAATTCTCAGCCGGAATGGCGTGAAATGGCAAAAAACAGGCAATCCCAGCAGTGGCTGGCATCCGGTGGGTACCGAACGCAGCCAGTAGAGTTGAATACTGCATTGCCGGTTTATTTTGCTAGGGCAGAAAAATCAACACTGGATTTACATTTTTAAAGAAAGGAGGACGATATGATCACAAGCGTAACTTCATCATTAGATAATAGTTCATCAACAGATAAGATGAAGAAGTCGTTCGGCATGGACAGCGAAGCATTTCTGAAACTGTTCGTTGCACAGTTGCAATATCAGGATCCTCTTAAACCGCAGGATTCCAGTGCTATGTTGGAACAATTGTCTCAACTTACAATGGTTGAGCAGTCATATAACAGCACTACGGCGTTGAATAAATTGCTTACGGCCCAAAACAACTCAGTAGCTGTAAATTCAGCAGGCTTTATCGGCGGCAATATAAAGGCAAATGGAACAGGCGTAAATTTTGATGGTAGTACATCGGCAACTTTACAGTACAATCATTCCGTTCCGACTTCTTCGGGTACGGTAACTATCACAAATAGTTCGGGAAGTGTTGTCAGAACAGCGACACTTGGTGCTCTTTCTGCCGGTGATAACAGTTTTACCTGGGATGGTCGTGATGGCAGCGGCGCACTTTTACCTGCCGGGGCTTATAATTTTACAGTTAAAGGCACTTCAGCAAGCGGGACGGCAGTTGAAGCTACAACCTATATTACAGGGCGGGTTGATGGCGTCTCATTTGCCAACAACACACCAACATTGAGTATCGGATATTTATCCGTACCAATCACAGATGTAATAAGCGTTAAGGGGGTATAGGGGATGGTGGATCAGGTGTTTTTCCCGAATCCTGTCCAACCTGTAAGGACTGATCGACCACAGAACGCGAAAACACCGACTGCAGGTGAGATATCCAACTCACCGTTTGCAAAAGTATTAGACGCAAAGCTACCATCACAAGGGGTAAAGTTTTCACAACACGCTCAGGATCGATTGAAGGCACGCAATATTAATTTTACTGCAAATGATCTGGCAAATCTGGAAGGTGCGGTAAACAGCGTGGCCCAGAAGGGCGGTAAGGAATCTCTGGTTATGATGGGTGATGCGGCACTGGTGGTCAGTATCAAAAACCGTACGGTTGTTACAGCGATGGACAAGTCACAGATGAAAGGTAACGTTTTTACAAACATTGACTCTGCAGTAGTCATTTAAGAGCAATTCTGAATTTTGGATTATGGGTATTAATTCAACATTTAAAATCTAAAATTTAAAATTGATTTACAGGGCTGGACCTCCTTGAGGAAGCCCATGAAGCGCCGATCGATTGACGCGCTTCTCAACTCAAAAGAATGGAGGAAATACCATGAGTATCACATCCGCAATGTTTTCCGGCGTATCCGGCTTATTGGCCAACGCTGAAGGAATAAACGTAATAGGTAACAACCTGGCTAACGTAAATACTATTGGCTTCAAGTACAACAGGATGCTTTTTGCTGACATGATCTACGTCGATGCCGGCAATGGATCGCAGATTGGCCGTGGTACGCAGATAGAGAAAATTGACACAGTAATGGGTCAGGGCGCCTTTGAAAATACAGAGGTAGTAACTGACATGGCCATTCAGGGAGAAGGTTTTTTTGCATTGGGAGGCACTAATGCCCCTGGCGGAACTGTTGTAGCTCCAAACAGTGCATATTACACCAGGGCAGGAGCTTTTCGTCTGGGTGCTGCAGTAGCCGGGACACCTGCAACAATGCCATTGCAGAATCCTGATGGGTACAGGGTTTTAGATCAGGATGGTATTCCGATTTTTATACCTCAGACATACACAGTTGGTGCAACAACTTATGATTTTCAAAAAATTACTACACTTGATAATAACGGATTGATATCAGTACTATATGCTGATGCTTCAGGAAATCCGGTCACCGCCTACTATTCCGGCTCAGGTTCTGTGGGTACCGTGCTCGCCAATGCAAAAAAGGTAGGTTACGCATCCATTGCCAATCCGCCAGCATTGTCTAAGCAGGGGTTGTCATTATTTAAAACAACACTTACTTCAGGTACACCGATAATAAGTGCGGCCAACGGCAATAACAGCAAGATGTATTCAAACTCGCTGGAACAGAGCAATGTTGATATGGCAGCACAATTTGTCAAGATGATACTTACACAACGCGCATATTCCGCAAACTCTAAGACTATCACCACAGCGGATGAAATGACTCAGGAAGTGCTGAATCTCAAACGCTAAGGTAAAGCTAGATAGACTGTTGCATGCGGAGGCGTGTCCGGGTAAGTCGGATCACGTCTCCGTTTGCGTTTTAAAAGGTTGCAAAAAGGCTGATTTAGTTTTAAATTTTACGACAATCCATAATTTCAATATTTTGTATCCATCAGTACGGAGGAATGATCCATGGCCAAGGAAGAACAGGCTCCTGTTGAAGCTGAGGGTGGTGGCAGTAAAAAAAAGATGTTCATCATTATCGGAGCAGCGGTTGCCGTCGCTTTAATACTTGGTGTCGTGGCTTTCATGCTGCTGGGTAAGGGCGGCAAAAAAGAGGCCCCCAAAGACGGCGCTAAGACTGAGGCCCATGGTGGTGCTGCGCCGGCTGGAGGTGCTACCCCCGGTGTGTCCAGCATGTATCCGCTGGAACCATTTATCGTCAACATTTATGACGGCCAGGAATTGCGTTATCTGAAGGTTAAGGTGGAAATAGAAATGTCAGCGGCAGTAAAGGGAGAGCTTGATGCGCGGCTTGCTCCTATCAGGGATGCCATTCTGATACTGTTGAGTGCAAAGACCCTTCAGGATATACAGGATGTTCAGGGTAAAAATCAGCTTAAAGAAGAAATCATGACGGCACTAAACAAGATTCTGCCTCCTGGAAAAATTGCGAAAGTATACTTTACGGATTTTGTCGTTCAGTAGAAAACAGTCAGGAATTACATGGAAAAAATCCTTACAAAAGCTGAAATAGAGGCACTGCTCAATGCGGTTTTCGATGGCCGTATTGAACCGGAAAAGGAATTGGCAAAGGCCGAGGGTGGAGTTGTTGCCTACGACCTTTTTAATTCCGACGCCCACAAGGGTTTTGTTCCCAATCTGGATATTATCTACGATAGTTTTATCCGCTATAACCGGGTTAACCTTTCCAATCGTCTGCGCAAGGTCGTTGAAATCAAAAAAATTGGTGCTCGTTCTTACAAATTTGACGACTTCCTTCAAACGCTTCCCTCTCCGGTTTGCATGGCTATTTTTAAGATGGAGCCACTTAAAGGGGCAGCGCTGATCTGCTTTGATAGCACACTTGTGCTATCGCTTGTCGATAGTTTGTTGGGTGGAACCGGGACCGGAAATATTTCCATGGTAAACAGGCTGTTTACTTCGGTAGAGCTGCGGCTTATGGAAAAAGTTGTCAGGGATATCCTGCTGGATCTGGAAAAAGCATGGGCGCCAGTATATTCGACTCATATGAATCTGTTGCGCATGGAAATGAATCCACGTTTGATTAATATCGTGCCACCGGAATATCAGATTGTGACCATGTCGCTTAAAATCCAGATCGAAGATATTTCCGGAAACATGGTTTTTGCAATTCCTTATATGACGATTGACCCGATCCGGGAAAAATTGAAGTCAGGAATGCAGTTTGATTTGATGGCGATCGATCCGCAGTGGTCGTACCGTTTGTCAGCAGGATTAATGGAAGCACCACTTGAACTTTCAGTTGAAATGGGAAATGCAGCGATAACTCTTCGCGAGCTGCTTGAGTTGGCACCGGGTGACACAATTATGCTCGATAAGGCATGTACAAGCGAACTGCAAATCAAGCTGGAAGGGACTACAAAGTATTCAGGTGTTCCAGGTATCAGGCACGGGAACAGGGCAATTCAGATTAGCTCGATAACAGAAAGAGGGGCAAATTAGTGATTGACAAGATTGAATCAAACGAGACGGAACTGGATAAGAAACACCTCGACTTCATCCTTGATATCCCTTTGCAGGTTACGGTGGAGTTGGGGAGAACCAAGTTGCTTGTTAAGGATGTCCTTCAGCTTAACCAAGGGGCTGTAATCGAACTTTCCAAGCTGGCCGGGGAGCCGTTGGATATTTTTGTTAACTCAAAGCTGGTTGCCCGCGGTGAAGCAGTTGTAGTAAATGAAAAGTTTGGCGTACGGTTGGTCGATATTGTCAGTCCTAACGAGCGGGTGGAGAAGATCCTGTGAAAAGAGCGGTAATCTTACTGCTCCTAGCCCTGCCATCACTTGCAATCGCCGAAGGTTCATCCAGCCCGGACT
>JBGSQR010000354.1:0-4071 GCA_041737975.1 Geobacterales bacterium
TCTAGCTTTTGGGCACAAAAGTTTTTTGATCGAGGCTATGAGCTATTTGACGTTTTTCGTCCCACCTTCTGGGATGATGACCGGGTTGAACCCTGTTACAGGCAAAATACATTCCTATATGTAAAACGGTCGCATCCTCTCTATGAAGCACTAGTAACCAGAGGATATCCTTCTCATTGTGATGCTAAATTTATCGATTGTGTTCATCCGGTTATTTATGGAGGGCTGCTAAAGGAGTTTAACAGGCTCCTGCAGACTGTGGAGACAGGTGCCCAGGAATCTTTAACAGAGTGCCAGTGTGCTTCTGCAGGCAGCAGTGATGCTTTGACTGCCAATCCGGAAAGTCTTGAACGACTGATTGAATGCGCAACAATTCAATTGTCATCGAATCAGCTTGCCGAAGCGGCAGATTCCTATCGCAAAGCGTTGACTCTGGAGCCGGATCATCCGGAATGTCTGCTGAGATTGTCGTATGTTTTAATGCAAATGAAATGTTATGAAGAGTGTTTTAATCATGCATGTCATTTTCTTCGCGTAGCGGATGATGTGTCTTTTGGTTATTTCCTGGCCGGTTCTGCTGCCAGGGAGATCGGGCGTTGGCAGGAGTCGCGCTCCTATCTGCTTAAGGCAGTTGAGCTGGATCCAAACCATTTGTTTGCCAGGGTGCTCTGCTGCATGTCGGTTTTTACAGTTTGTATGGATGAAGCGGAAGCACATTCCATAATCCACACCTATGCTGCTGAGCTGGACCTGCTTGTGAGTGGCACAAGCCTTGAAACTGTAGAGCAGATCAATAATGCCGTTGATGGTATCGGAGCCCTGACCCCGTTTTTCCTTCCTTATCTGGGGGGCGACGTAAAAGAATTGCAAGTGAAATACGGATCCTGGATCTGTTCTGTCATGGCTGCAAAATACACGCAGTTTGCCGGTCCGAGGGTGCAGAAACCAACAACCGGCAAATTGAAAATCGGTATTGTCTCGAACTATTTTTATAACCACTCCAACTGGAAAATCCCGATTAAAGGCTGGCTGGAAAAACTGGATCGGCAGCTGTTTTCAATTCACTGTATTCATACCGGTGAGATAAGTGATGCTGCGACCGAATCAGCCCGCGCCCTTTCAGAAACATTCCTGCAAAGCAATAACCTGGACCTGCTTGTATCGGGAATTCATGAACAAAACTTCGATGTCCTGATTTATCCGGGAATCGGCATGGATACGATAACGCTCAGGCTGGCTGCTCTCCGTCTGGCGCCGGTCCAGTGTACTTCGTGGGGTCATCCTGTAACCAGTGGCATGCCGACAATTGATTACTATCTCAGCAGTGATCTTATGGAGCCATCCGATGGCGAAATGCATTATTCAGAAAAGCTGATCCGTCTTCCCAATTTGTCGGTCTGGTACGAGCCTGCCGAGCAGATGAGATCTGAACTAGCAATTTCAGGGCTCGCAACGGATGTTATTGTCTTTCTCTGCTGCCAGAACCTGCTTAAATATCTGCCGCAGCACGACTCTGTCTTTCCCGTAATAGCCGGACAGGTAAAAAACAGCCGTTTTGTTTTTATAGCCAGTTATGTCCCCGAGTTGACAGAAAAATTCATACAAAGAATTAGTCTGGCTTTCCAGGACCAGGGGCTGAATGCTGCGGACTATGTCTTGATGCTGCCGCAGCTTGACGAGACAGGATTCTCTGCGATCAATGCAAGGGCGGATATCTTTCTGGACAGTTTAGGGTGGTCGGGGTGCAATACGGTGTTTGAGTCACTCCCGTTTAATAAGCCGATTGTTACTTTACCCGGGACGTTTATGCGCAGCAGGCATGCCTATGCGATTTTGAAGTTGATGGGGGTTGAGGATTCGATCGCTGCAACTGTGGAAGAATATATTTCCATTGCGGTGCAATTGGGTAACAATAAACAGTTGCTGACAGAAATTTCGTCTCAAATTCATTTAAATAAACACAAATTATACAGGGACGGTTCCTGTATTGCCTCCCTGGAAAAGTTTTTAATGACGGTGTCCGGTGGAAGTCCCAGTGTGTTGCTTGACAAACGTTTTTTAGGGAGTGGAGGATGACCAGACTAGACGGATATGTAGATGAGATGGAATACGTTCATAATTTTTACCGAGAGCTGAGTCCGTCTGTGTTGAATTTGGTGCTGACCATGCAGGCAATAGAGCCGATACCGTTAACGGATGGTTTTTCCTGCTGTGATTTAGGTTGTGGCCAGGGTCTGTCCACAAATGTTATTGCAGCTTGCCATCCTGAGGGTCAGTTTCACGCAATTGACTTCAATCCCGCACATATTTCAGGTGCCCGTGATTTGGCTGATCAGGCCAGGCTTGGGAATGTCAGGTTTTGGGAGGCATCATTTGAAGAGCTCGGTGTGCTTGATCTGCCGGAGTTTGATGTCATCACTCTGCATGGTGTTTATTCTTGGGTCAACCTGGAAAACCGAAAACATATTGTAGATTTTATCAAAACAAAACTTAAAGCTGGCGGTGTAGTTTACATCAGTTACAATTGTCTGCCAGGCTGGTCTTCCACGGCACCAATCAGGCAGTTGCTGATTTCCTCTGTTGATATGAAGGCAGGTTTATTAGAAGAACAGATAAATAAATCAATTGAATTTGTTGCGCGATTGAAGTCGATGGATTTATCATATTTCAGGCAAAACCCTTCAGCAGGCAGCTTTTTTGATGCGCTTAGCAAACGTTCCAGAAATTACCTTGCTCACGAGTATTACAATGAATTCTGGGTACAGTTCTATCATGCAGATGTGGTCAAGGATTTTGCCCCGGCAAATATTACTTTTGCCGGCTCGGCCAGCTTTATCGACAATCTTGATTATCTGAAGTTTTCACTTGAAGAACAACAACTGCTCAATGAAATAGAGGATTCGGTCCAGAAGGAAACCATCAAGGATTTTGCGGTGAATCAGCAATTTAGAAGAGATGTCTTTACCAGTGGCAGGAAACGTCTGGATCAGGCTACCCATCTTGAACTTATTTCACGGTGTCGTTTTGCTTCGGTTGTTCCAGGAAATAAAGAAAGCATCACAATGAACTTCCCTCGTGGTGCTGCGCATTTTGACCTGAATTTGTATGAGTCTGTTTTGCATGCTCTGGACGAACAACATCAATCTCTGGATGAATTAATGCAAAAGCCGGTTGTTGCCCGATTCGGCTCAGAAAATATTCACCAGGCTCTCATGGCTTTACTTTCAGCTGGTTACCTGATGCCAGCTGTTATTCCGACGCCGCAGGCTCTTGCCAGTACCAGGTTATTCAATTACACAATATTGGAACGGATGGCTCTTAATCTTGAACCACAATACCTGGCCTCTCCCGTGGTGCAGAGCGGTATTCGGCAGACATGGATTCAATTGTTATTGCTGTTGTGTGAGTTTACGGAAAATGACAATCCATTATCTTTTGTGTCGAATCAGATGCGTGAGCATAATTACGCCTTGACCAGGGATGATGTTGCTATCGAGTCATGGGATGACAATATGGAAGAGCTCAGTCGGCAAATCAGATTGTTTCATACAAGTGAGTTGCCATTGTTGAAACGATTGGGGGTGTTCTAATCAGTTCTGTGCCTCTAAATGAAATTGTTATTCCAGAATCAGAGTCTGCCGAGGCCAGCTTTAATCGTGGCGTAAATTTTATGGAAAATGGGCAGTATGCTGAATCGGAGATATGTTTCCGTCGGACACTTGCCCTTGCGCCTGAATCGCTGGAGACACGTTTGAATCTCGGCTATGCCCTAGATAAACAGGGGCACTTTGCTGAGGCCTTTGCCTGTTACGAGTCCGTGCTTGCCGGCGACCCGAATAATGCCAAAGCTCGCTATAACCGGGCAATCCATCTGCTTCGTGCAGGCAAGATGATCGCCGGTTTTGCCGATTATGAGGCGCGCTTTGCAGCCATAAAGAACGCGGACAGTCGTGTTTATCCTCAGCCACGTTGGGATGGCTCTACTCTGGATGGGCGAAGCATCCTGATCTATTGTGAGCAGGGTCTTGGTGATGCCATACAGTTTTGCCGGTACCTTCCGTGTGTTGCAAA